>JAPULD010000051.1 GCA_027295365.1 Planctomycetota bacterium | reverse complement strand
ACACCAACTCGAATACCCCCCCGAATCGCCCCCGCGTCCTGACCGGGGATACCCCCACCGGCCAATTGCACCTGGGCCACTACATCGGCTCGGTGAAACGACGCGCCGAGATGCAGGACACGCACGAGTGTTTCTTCATCCTCGCCAACATGCACGCCTTCACCACGAGGGCGGACAAGCCCGATGAGATCCGAAAGGATTGCCTGGAGATCGTGCGTGACCATCTGGCGATGGGGATTGACCCCCGAAAATCTTCGATCTTTATTCAAACGGAAGTGCCGGCGATTTCGGAGCTGACCTACCTCTTCGCCATGCTGCTCCCCTTCAACCGGGTGATGCGGAACCCCACGCTCAAGGACGAGATCAAGGTCAAGAATCTGGGCGACACCTACAGCTTTGGCTTTCCCCTGTATGCGGTCGGGCAGACCGCGGACATTCTCGCGTTCCGCGCCCACGCGGTTCCCGTGGGCGAGGATCAGGTGCCTCATCTTGAGTTGACGCGCGAGGTCGCCAGGCGATTCAACCAGATGTATTGCCACGTCTCGGACAAGACGCCCGACGAGGAGCACGAGCAGGCGGGGGGCGTGTTCCCCATTCCCTACGCCGACGTGGGCAAGATCGGACGTCTGGTCGGCACCGATGGCGTCAACAAGATGAGCAAGTCGCTGAACAACGCGATCTTCATCACCGATTCGCCCAAGCAGATCAAGAAGAAACTGGGCAAGCTTTACACGGGGCGCGTCAATCCCACCGACAAGGGCGACATCGGCAATGCCTTGTTCGAGTACGTGCGAACGTTCATTCCCGACCCCGAGCGGGTGAAGGAGCTTGAAGAGGCGTACGCCAACGGGAACAACATCGGCGACGGGCACATCAAAGTCGAAGTCGCCGAGGCGATCGCCCAGTTGCTGGAGCCGATGAAGGAACGCCGGGCGAAATTCGATGGCGACGACGACGCGATCATGGACATCCTCAAGGAAGGCAGCGCCCACGCGATCGAGGCGAGCGAGGAAACGCTCAATCTGGCCAAGCAGGCGGCGGGACTGAAGTTCTTTGATCGGGAAATAAAATACACGTAGTCATGAGTCATGAGCCATGTGTTTCAGAGTTGTCTTGAAACATATAAAAAGCCGCTCTGAGCGGCCTTGATCTGATTTCAAATTTCAACTTTCTGTTTTCTGTTTAACTCAGAACGCGAACACCGCGTCGAGGATCTGGGCGATGAAGCCCTTCGTGTTCGCATTCTTCAGCTCGCCCTCGTGGGTCTTCTCGATCTTGAGATCGTGGACCTGGCTGGAGAGGATCGTGTTGAAGAGTGTGATGTCGTCCGGGCGGCAGATGCCGGTCACCTTGATCGTCATCTCCTCCTCGTCGTTCTTGATGAACGTGCGGGCCTCAAGCACGAGGTTTCCGTTGGGCTGGATTTCGATGATCTCCGCCGTGAGCCGTGCGGTCAGGTCGTCCTCGCGTTTGTAGTCGCCCGTGCCCTCGAATTCCTTGCTGAAATCCACGCCGACTTCAATGGGGAAGTTTTCGGGACTGCCGGCCCGCAAGGGCAGATCACCCAAGTTGGCCAACTGCAGCGAAGGGAAGGCATCGATCGAGCCATCGAGGTTGTAATCCTTTTCCGTTTCGAGTTCATGCTTGCTTTTTGCCCTGCTGGTCTCGCGCACGATGATCTGAATCAGGTCGTGTTTCTGGAATTCGCGGGGTTCCACCGGCTCGATCGCGAACATGCTCAGGTAACGAAGGGTGTGCTGGTCGGAGTTCATATTTTGCTTTTCCACCGTCGAGATGGCGCCCGCCATGAGCGACGACGAAGGAGATTCAGCCCGGTCCGGGATGTTCTGTGCGATTGTCAGTGAGGTGACCAGGCAAGGCAGGGCCAGCGTCGTGGCCATGAATAGGAGTCGATTCGTTCGGATGGCGATCATGACAGGAATCCTTGAAGGCGTGAGTTTCATCAGTGGCGGGAGAGATCGACGATGGCTTCGCCCGGGGCGGAGATCTGGGCGAGAAACGTGTCACGCTCGCCCCGCTTGCGGAATTCAATCGTTTCGCCGATGGAGCCGCTGTCACGGGCCTCGGCTTGCAAGGAGATGACGCTGCCTCCCACAAGGCACCGCACGGTGACCAGGTCGCCCCGGCGAATGATGGTCTCGCGTTCCACGGTTCGTTTGGCGATGGGCTCACCAGCGTTCAGGGTCCGGGACGCGATTCGCCCGGTGACGTCCTGGGCTGACGCGGTGAAGGCGACCTCGCTGGGCTTGAGCCATATCGACTCACGTCGGATGTCCTGATCCGTCACGCGATGATGCCGCTCGAGTTTTCGGATGGGCATGGCCACATCCTGGCGAACCATCAGCCCGATGGTGATCGTGCGGCGTTCGACGATTCGGGCCCCGTTCCACAGTCGAATGTTCAACCCCAGCCGGTCGCTGAGCAGCGTGCCCATTGGTTGAATCTCGATGCGAAAGGTATCCAGTGATCGATCAAGAAACTCGTCATCGCGTTGCTCGAAGGCAATGCGGATCTCATCGGAACGACGTTGCAGTCCATCGGTCATGAACCGGGCAATCGATCCCCGGAACGTCTTCGTGAGGATCAGATCCCGCGCGGTCAATTCCTGGTCCTTGTGCTTTTTCCGGGCTCGATGCGAATCCTTGTCGATGGCGGCGCCTTGCATCGCCTTCAGCGTTGTCATGCCGGCGGGCCTACCCGGGCGGATGACCACCTTGCGGCCATTGAGCTGGATCCTTCCCCAATGCACTCCATGTTCATCGAGCACTCCCCGAATCTGCCTGACCGGAAGTTCAATGATGTTTCCATTCGCATCGATCTCCGCGACGACGACGTGAGCCAGCGCCTCGGCCTCCGGCCCATGCAGTTCGGCAATGTCGCCCAGCGTCACCACGCGATCGCCTGCTTCCAGACGCACCGCTGACTTGAGTTCGATCATGTCGCCCCACGCGGCCCCTCCCATGCCCAAGACGGACATGAAGGCCCAGAGCTTGATTCGCGAGGCGGTCGTCTTGGTCTGTTTCGTTGTTCGTTTCATCATTCGTTCCTGATCTTTTCCTGTTGCCTACTGCCTGGTCCGGAGTCCCTCACTTAGAACCGCCTCAACTGGCCGATCGTCTGGAGGGTTTCGTCCGCGGCCTGGATGGACTGGCTGTTCAACTCGAACGCGCGTTGCGTGCGGATCAGGTTGACCAGTTCCTTGACGGGATCGACGTTGGAGTTTTCGAGGAATCCCTGCAGGACTCGGCCCCGACCATCCTCGGCGGGTTCGCCGATCATGGCATCGCCAGATGCGGCGCTGGGCAGGTAGAGGTTCTCGCCAATTTGCGAAAGGCCGGGGGGGTTGATGAACGTCGCCAATTCGATCACGCCCAATTCCGAGGGAT
>JAPULD010000509.1 GCA_027295365.1 Planctomycetota bacterium | reverse complement strand
GAGCCACGCTTTTCGATCGTCCGACGGACGAAGGTGAAGCGCCGCCGGATCGATTCCCGGGGGAAAGGGCGGCAAGTCACCCTGCATCGTCAATTCCGGATCAATGGCGATGTGGCGTTCCGATGCGGACAGTTGGTCGATATTCGCTCCAGAATCGGATGAAACGACATCTCGCTTCGTTGTCGAAGTGGATGACGATGGGGTGGAGCACCCCGAACCGCTGATCGCGATGAGCGAGAGCAGGATCAGGGCCGACCGGAAAATCATTGAACGACTCCCAAAGAAAAGAATGGATTCACATCTGGAACATACCGAAATGTCCTGCTGAAGTGGCGACTCACCTACACTCGAGTCAATGAATTCAGCTCGACGAGGTCGTTGTCGACTTTTTCTTGGTCTTGGTCGAGTGGCCACTCTTGGCTGATTTTCTCGTCGTCTTCTTCGATCCGGACTTCGAAGCCGTCTTTGAAGCGGATTGTGACTTGCCACGATCGCTTTCCACCCATTGCTGGAAGGCGATGTGGGTCTTGAGTCCATCCTCGGACTTGATCTGCCTGGCCAGCCAATTGGACAGATCGGTGACGCTTTGGCCCGAATCAGCCACCCCTTCCGACACCAGGGCCAGAAAGAGTTGCTCATCCACCGGAATGCCATGAACTTCGTAGCTCAACAACTGCACGCGGTTCGAAACGTAGGGCGTCATGCCGTTCAGTAGATCAATGTATTTCTTGATCTCCCGCTTGCCCATGCTCTTGAGTGAATCGAGGTTGACGGTGTGCTCGCGAAGAAAGATGTCTCGCAAGCTGGCGCGGATTCGCTCACACCGTTCTTGTGCCTTGGGATAGCGAACCCCGATCATCTCCATGACCTCGAGCGGCATGCAGACTCGAAGGTCATTGAAATCGACGATCTGATCCACGATCTTCTGATAGGCCCCCAAGGCCTTCTCGGTGGTCGTCTCCCAGAGGAGAAACGACATGAGCAGGACGGCGACCGGATCGTCAGCATCAGGAAACACCGGCGGCTCGGACGTCGGCAGCTTTTTCAACAGACTCGTCAGTTTTTTGCCACAGGCGTTCGCGTTGCTCACGTTTCGGGCACCTCGTGGGTTGGGGATTCAGTGGTCGGCGTCTCGGTTTCCGGATCGCTCTCCTCGACCCCGTCGCGCCGACGCGCGGCGGCCAGAGCAGCCAAGACTTCGGACTGTTTCTTGAGCGACTTGTCCAACTTGAATTCAAGCCTGGGAATGCGGCGCAAGCGCACTTCGCGGCCAAGCTGAGATCGGATGTGCTTGGACGCATGACGAAGGCCATGCATGGTCAGGTCGGAGTGCTCTTCGGGCAGAATCGAAACGAGGATGGTCACCTGAGCATAGTCGTCACTGAGCTGAACCCCGGTCACGGAAATCAGACCCCGAACGCGAGGATCGTTGATCCCGCGAGTCAGTATCATCTGCACCGCCCGTTGAATCACGGAGGCGATCTGGTGGCTATGGACGCTCATCACTTGTTCCCTCGTCGCCCGGCCCTTTGGCAATTCGCCGGGGCGACGTGTTCTCTCCCATCACACGAATCAATCATTCAACGTACGTCGAATTTCAAGTGTCTTGTAACATTCAAGGACGTCGCCGACCTTGATGTCGTCGTAGCCCTCGATCTTCATGCCGCATTCCTGGCCCGAACGGACCTCCTTGGCGTCGTCCTTGAACCGCTTGAGTTGTTCGAGACGCCGATCCTTCTCGACGACAATGTCATCGCGCGTCACGCGGATCTGCGCGTTGCGCTCGATCACGCCATCGGTGACGTAGCACCCGGCGATCATGCCCACCTTCGTGATCTTGAACACATCGCGGACCTCGGCATGGCCGATGACCTCGAGCTTGAGTTCCGGCGCCAAGAGGCCTTCGGCGGCCTTCGTCACGTCGTCGGTGATGTCGTAGATCACGTCGTAGAGACGCACGTCCACGCCCTTGGCGTCCGCGGCCTTTCTCGCCTTGCTCGACGAGGTGACGTTGAATCCGATGATGATCGCGCCGGTCGTCGCCGCGAGGATGATGTCCGAATCGTTGACGCCGCCCACCGCGGCATGCTTGATCGACACGGCAACCTCGTCGTTCTTGATTTTCTCCAGCACCGTCTTGAGCGTCTCGAGCGAGCCTTGAACATCGGTCTTGACGATCAGCGGCAACTCCTTGGTGTCCTGACCCGCCATATGCTCGAAGATATTGTCGAGCGTGATTTTTTCACGAGTCAGATTGCGTGTGCGCTCATGTTCCTGTCGTTCACCCGCGGCCGCCTCGGCGGCCTTGAGATTCTTGACCACGTAGAAACGATCACCCGCGTCCGGCACTAGGTTGATGCCAGAGAAGGCCACCGGCGATGACGGTTCCGATTCGTCCAAACGCTGGCCTCGATCGTCGATGATGTCTCGCACACGCCCGTAAGCCCGGCCCACGACGATGAAATCGCTTTTCTTGAGCTTTCCTTGCTGGACCAGCACGTTGGCAACGGGGCCACGCCCTTCTTCGAGCTTGGCTTCCAGGACGACGCCCTCGGCCTGACCACCGAAATCTGCGGTCAATCCGAGCAATTCAGCCTGGTAATCCAGGATGTCCAGAAGGTCCTGGATCCCTTCATTCTCCAGGGCGCTGGTACGGACGACTTCCGTCGAACCACCCCACTCCACGGGATTCAATTCATGTTCCGCCAACTGCCCCAGGATGCGTTGGATGTTGGTGTCGGTCGCTTCGGGCTTGTCAATCTTGTTGAGGGCGACCACCACCGGCACGCCGGCAGCCTTGGCGTGATTGATCGACTCGATGGTCTGGGGCATGATGCCGTCATCGGCCGCCACCACCAGCACCACGATGTCGGTCATATTCGCACCCCGGGCCCGCATTGACGTAAACGCCTCGTGGCCCGGTGTATCGATGAAGGTGACGCTGTGTTCGTTGTCGCCCACGGTCACGTTTGTGCTGAAGGCGCTGGTTGCCTGGGTGATGCCACCCGCCTCGCCTTCCGCCACGTTCGTTTTGCGAATGCGATCGAGCAGAGAAGTCTTTCCATGATCGACATGGCCAAGAATCGTGACCACAGGCGACCGGGGTCGCTCATCGGCCATCTTCCGATCCTTGAACTCTTCCTGAATCTGTTCCTCGGCGGTTTTCAGCTCCGTCACTTCGAGTTCGATACCGAATTCGAGCATGACCTCGATTGCGCTCTCGGAATCAATGTTCGAGTTGATTCCAGCGGGCTTGCCCGCCAGGAACAACGACTTGACGATGTCGGCGGCCTTCACACCTGACGCGGAGGAGAGAGACTTGATCGCGATCGGTTCGGTGATCAAGACCTTGCCGCCAGTCAACGCGGCGGACTGGGCGCGATGCCCGGCCCCGGCGGTTCGTTTGAGATTGTCACGTCGAGCGGCCTTGAAGAACCCGCCCGATCGACTGAGCCGCTGCTCGCGTTCGCGAAGATCCTGTTCACGCCAGTTGCCCGAACGAATCTGGGGACCTCCCTCTCGACCCGTCTTGCGATCACTGCCAGCCGTGGCACTGCGACGCTTGTTGCGCCGGGACGTGGTGTCGCCCTTGCGACCGGCCACCCCGGGACGAATCGGGGAACCTTCATCCGGGACGGCAGTGTCAACACCTCGACCACCGCGCGGGCCACCTCGTGCCATGGGACCACCGGTCCGAACCGGAGGCTTGCGGCGAGGGGCCGGTACCTCTTCAGGAGCTTCGACACGAATAACCTTGGGACCAGCCAATGTGGTTTTCTTGGGCTGCTCGAGTCTCGGACCCGCGGGCGTGATGGTCGCCGGACGATTCGGAACATTCATCACGGGTACACCTGGCTTGGACGGAGCCGGTATGACCTTGGGAGGCGTGGTTATCTTGGCTACCGCAGCCGGCTGTTCAATCGATGCCGCCACTTCTTTAATCGTCGCTTCGCGAATTGGAGCCTGGCTGGTTGGAGCCTTGACGACTGGCGCCTTCTCGACGACTTCAGCCTTGGCCTTGGCCACGGGTTCGACGAC
>JAPULD010000508.1 GCA_027295365.1 Planctomycetota bacterium | reverse complement strand
GTGAAGGCAGACCTCGACATCGAGCGTGCGAAGCTGTTGGAGATTCAGGATGAATATGATCGCAAATCCAAATTGATGGAATCCCAGGCCGTCTCCGAAGCGCTCGTTGCGAGGCTCTTGTTGCGTTGCAATGCACAGCGTGCGTCGGTCGATGCCACCATCGCCAAGCGGGGCATTCTGGACGCCAAGTTGAATCGGGCGGAGGCTGAACATCGTGCCGCCCGGAAAAACCTTGAGCTCTTGATCGAGGAACGAAGGGCCCTGGCCCTGGCCCAGGCGGCCTACGGATCCGCGCAGGCATCCATGGCCTTGACGGAGGCCATCCGCGATGAGGCGGCGCTTCAACTGGAGCGAATGGAAGTTCGTGCCCCGATCGGCGGGATCGTCCTGCAGCGGCTTGTCTCGCCCGGGTCGAAACTGACACGCGAGGGTGCCGACAATTCGTTGCATGTGGTGTATCTCTACGACCCCATGAAATTGCAGGTCCGTGTCGATGTCCCTCTGGCGGATGCCGCTCATGTGCGCGTGGGTCAAAGCGCCCAGGTGATCGTCGAAGTCCTTCCCGATCGAATCTTCAAGGGCGAAGTCACCAGAATCGTCCATCAGGCGGACATCCAGAAGAACACCGTCGAGGTCAAGGTCGCCATCTCCGATCCGAGTTCAGAGCTGAAACCAGAGATGCTCGCCCGGGTCCGATTCATAGCCACGGATCAATCGAAGGATGTTTCAGCGCGGCAACGCGTCTTCGTCCCCGAGACCCTCGTCATGAATGACGGGGCCAGCGGGTCGTTCATGTTGCTCGTCTCGAAGATCGTTGACAAGCGGGGTTCCATCGAACGCCGTTCGATCGTTCCCGGATCACGCAAAATAGACGGCTGGATCGAGATTGAAAGCGGGCTCCGAGCCGGCGATCTGCTCGTCGCCGACCCGAATGAAGGAATGCAACCCGGTGATCGTGTCCACATCATCGGGGAACAGGCTCAAGGAGTTGGAGGATGAGCATGGCACTGATTGAATGCCGAGCCCTGACCCGGCGTTACACCAAAGGCGAGAACACCATCACGCCCCTCGATGCACTCGACCTCGACATCGAGGCGGGGGAATTCCTCGCGTTGATGGGCCCATCCGGATCAGGCAAGACCACGCTGCTGAACCTGTTGGCCGGGATCGATCGGCCCACGGAAGGCACGCTGAACATTGATGGGCTCGACATCGCGACCCTGTCGAGATCGAAACTCGCGGCCTGGCGTTCTCATGCGGTGGGCTACATCTTCCAGCTGTACAACCTCGTCCCGGTGCTGACCGCGTACGAAAACGTCGAATTGCCCCTGCTCCTGCATAAGCTGTCACGGAAGGAACGCTATCAACGCGTTTCGTTGGCGCTCGAACTGGTCGATATCGCCGACCGGCACGATCACTACCCGCGCCAGCTCAGCGGAGGCCAGGAACAACGCGTCGCCATCGCCCGGGCGATCGTGACGGACCCGACGATCATTCTCGCCGACGAACCCACGGGCGATCTCGACAAGAAATCGGCCCTGAACGTGATGGAGCTCTTGCAACGACTCAATCAGGAACTCGGCAAGACGCTGATCATGGTCACCCATGACCCGAAGACGACGGACTTCGCCAGGAAGACGCTCCACCTGGAAAAAGGCAGACTGGTCGAGGAACACGCGTTGGAAAGTCATACACCCTCGGATGCGATCGCAGTAACCGGTTAACGATTCATTGAATGGAACCCTCTTGTTTTTCCCTCCACGATTCATCCCCCTCGTCGTCAAGCAGGTGACCCGGCACCGGACTCGTTCCCTGCTCACCATCGCGGGCGTCGCCATTGCCATGTTCCTATTTTGCACCGTGCAGGCGATGCAAAGCGGGGTCAAGGCGGCCACCCGCGTGACGGCTCTGGACACCACGCTCGTCGTCTATCGGGAAAACCGATACTGCCCATTCTCCAGTCGCCTGCCTCAACACTATCAGTCTCGCATCGAGGCGATCGATGGTGTCGCAAGCGCCGTACCGATGCGGATTCTCGTTTCCAATTGCCGGGCTTCGCTGGACGTGGTGACGTTTCGAGGTGTGCCGCAGGAGCAGTTCATCGAGCAATACGCCCAGGGCTTCGACATCATGGCTGGCTCGCTCGAGGATTGGGTTCGCCGCAGCGATGCCGCGTTGGTGGGGGAATCCCTGGCCACGCGACGAGGCGTGAAGGTTGGCGATCGTTTCAGCGCCGGAGGCATCACGGTGTACGTCGCGGGGATCATCGGCTCGGATGAACCTCAGGATCGCAACGTCGCCTACACCCATCTATCGTTCATCCAGGAAGCCAGCAAGAGGGGTGGGACGGGCGGCATCGTCACCCAGTTCAACGTCAAGGTCGATGACCCGGGGCAACTCGAATCCGTCGCCGACGCGATCGACGCCGAGTTCGCCCGGGATCAGGAGCCGACCTCCACCTATGCGGAAAAGGCATTCGTCGCCCGCGCGGCCTCGGACATTCTGGAAATCGTGAACTTCGCCACCTGGCTGGGCTGGGGTTCGCTGGCCGCGGTCTTCGCCTTGGTTGCCAACGCGATCGTGCTGGCGGTGCAGGATCGGATCCGTGATCTCGCGGTCCTCCAGACCCTTGGATATTCCAGTTCATTGATCGGGAACCTAATCGTCGCCGAGGGAGCATTGATGGGATTGTCAGGCGGATTGGTGGGGGCTCTCCTCGCTTTTCTGGTGATTGATCAAGGTCGATTCAGTCTGACCATGGAGGGGCTCAACGTCGAGATCGCTTCGGATCCGATGATCATCGTGTTTGGCATTTTCATGTCGATCGCCCTTGGCGTCCTCGCCGGCTTGGTGCCGGCCTGGCAGGCGTCACGTCGGGAGATCGCCTCGTGTTTCAGAGCCGTGTGATGGGAGTGTGTTTGTGATACGTCAATTGCCGTTTGATTATGCGGCACGAAATCTCGGACGATCACCGTTAAGGCTGGTCTTGAGCATTGGCGGCAGCGCCCTCGTGGTGCTTCTGGTGCTGGCATCCGCAGCCTTCGTGAACGGCATGAAGCGATCACTCCAGGTGACGGGTTCCGAACGGAACGTGATCATCCTCGGTTCAGGCTCGGAGGAAAGCATCGAACGCAGTGAGATCGCCATGCGAACCGCGTCGATCGTGGCGGCGAGCGTGGAAGGGATTCGATCTCGATTGAACGTGTCGTACGTCTCACCCGAGATTCATATGGCGCTTTCGGTGATGACGGATGCGCAGGCAGAGAAAGGCGCGTTGACCGTGATCCGGGGGGTGGACAGCCGCGCGTTTCTGGTGCATCAACAAGTCCGGATCATTGAAGGCCGCTTCCCGGAGGCTGGACGTGATGAGGTCATGGTCGGTCGTCTGGTCGCGTCGAAGCTCGGTCTCGATGAGCGACAATTGGACGTGGGATCGGAACTCTGGATCGATGGCCGCCCCTGGACTCTCAGTGGATTGTTCGAAGCGCCCCAGACGGTGATGGACGCCGAGATCTGGTGCCCCTTGACGGATCTGCAGATCGTCGCCCAGCGAGATTCGTTGTCATGTGTCGTGGTGACGCTGGGGAATGCGGAACTGGCCGACATCCAGGCGTTCGCGGCCCAGCGACTTGATCTCGAAATCACCGCGATGTCCGAAGTGGAGTATTACCAGAGCCTGGCGAACTTTTTCGGGCCGATCCGAATGCTGGTGCTGGTGACGGCCTCGTTGATCGCCATGGGGGGCGTCATGGGGGGCCTCAACACCATGTATGCGGCCTTCGCTTCGCGCGTGAGGGAGCTGGGTTCCCTCCAGGTCTTGGGCTATCGCCGCCTGTCGATCGTCATCTCGCTGATCCAGGAATCAACCCTGACCTCGGCGATCGGCTCCATCATCGCGATCGCGTTGGGCCTGCTGGTCCTGGATGGCGTCGCCATCAAGTTCTCGATGGGGGCCTTCGGTCTCATCGTTGATCATCAGGTCGTGCTCGTGTCGCTCCTGGCCGGCCTCACGCTCGGGGTGGTCGGCGCGTTGCCTCCCGCCATCCGATGCCTTCGCATGCCGATCACCGAGGCACTCAAGTCGGGATAACACTACAATCACTCAACCAAATGGAATTGGAGATTTCTCACATGAAGACATTGCAAATCATTTCGCTCGTTGCCGGCCTGAGTTTGTCGGCGTTGATCGGGTGCGAACAGAGCCCGCCCACGCCCGTCGTGACGACGCCGGCTCCCGCGACGACGTCGGTCCAGCTTCCAACGTCGTTCTTCGCCTCGACCGAGCCGGCCGATGCGGTGGCGCTCATTGACATCAAGACCTCGGCCAAGCCGGGCGATCAGGTCGTCTTCTACGCGCGGATCGGTGGTCGCAAGAAACCGTTCATCGAGAATCGGGCGGTCTTTGCCGTGGCGGATGCTTCATTGGTGCCATGCGAACAAGAAGATGGCGAAGGATGCCAAACTCCCTGGGATTACTGCTGCGAGGGATCGGACAGCCTGCTGAAGCACATGGCGACGATCCAGATTGTCGATGATGCCGGCCAACCCCTGAAGCTTTCACTGCTCAGCGAACATGGCCTTGAACCGCTCAAGACGATCTTCGTGAGCGGAACGGTGCATCAGATCGACGAGTCGGGCGTCTTCGTCGTCAATGCCGATTCCATTTACGTTCAGGAAAGTTGAGCGACTGACCTTGCCTCGACTTGATGTGAAGAGGTGAGGTGCGCGCCGAGCATTCGAGTCGATCGGATGCCGCATCGCTCGTCAGGTGGGACGCTCAGGAGCCGCCAAACGTCACGAGCAGCTGTATCGCGCCGGCATTGCCATTCAAGTTGGCGATCGTGAGCGGGGTTTCGCCATCCAAATTCAGGGTGTTGACATTGGCATCGTGCTCAAGCAGCAGCCTGATCGATTCGATATTGCCCAACTGAGCGGCGATGTGAAGTGGTGCATTGCCGGCATAATTCACCAGATTCGGATCCGCGCCCTGCTCCAGAAGATATTTCAGGAGATAGTCGTAGCTGTATTGGACGACTTTGTGAAGTGGGTTCATGCCCCGGCTGTCCATGGTGTTCGTCGCCGCCCCATGCTCGATCAGCGTGGCGACCAGATCCCGACGATTGAGCAGGCAAGCCTTGAAGAGCGGCGTGATCCGATTGTGGTCCGACGCATTCGGGTTGGCCCCTTTTTCGAGGAGCAAGGTCGTGGTCACCGAACTGTCCAACAGAATCGTTTCAAATATGGGGGTTTCCCCAAAGGCATCCAGGGCCTCAAGATTCGCATCACGTTCAAGCAGCAACGTAAGAATATCCCGGTTTGATTTGCCAGCCGCCAGATGCAGTGGCGTATGGCCATTTTCACCATGGGACGCGATGTCGGCTCCCTCGTCCAGAAGGTATCGGACAATCTCGATTCGATCCCGGCGAATTGCCACGTGAAGGGGCGTCTGTTCCAGGTTGTTCCTGACGTCGATATCCGCACCCCAAAGAAGATTCCGTTTCAATTCTTCCAGGTTGCCCGCCGCGGCCGCTTCGTGCATGGACATGGTCGGCTGCGGTGCCTGAGGCGTCGAAGAAGTTCGATCGCAAGACAGCGAGAAAATCAGGCTGAAGGTTGTGATCAGGGCGATCGCGAACTTCTTGCCGATGGTGGGATGAGCCTGGGTGATCGAGGAAACAGAGAACGCATGCGTCATGATTGGGAATTCCGTTCGGGTCGGGATCGTGAAGTCTAGGGCTCAAGCGACGAATGAGGCGGTGAATCAACTCACTTGAACAGACAATAACGTTTTACTGGGACGGGAATTGCGTTCATCCCAGCCAGAAATCCCGTAAATCCTGGCCACATTCGTGACATTCCGAGTCAACGCCGATCGGAGTGCCGCAGGCCGGGCACTGGCCGGCCCGAAAGCGTTGAATCCGCCTGATGATGCTGGGGGCCATGGTGAAGGGCCACAGGGCCAAGGCGAACACGAGACTGTTCATGCAGAAGGAAGGCCACATGGGACTCAGGGGAATCCAGCGTCCGGTGTTGAGTTGCACGCCGGACCGAAATCGGGACGAAGGGAGCGAATTTCTAGGGTTGGGATGGAGCGATCGATCGGATCTTGATTCGGCTTCCAGGCATCGCCAGGGCCAGCCTGATTCAAGGACGAACAGGCTGTACTTCGTGTTTCGATCCAGCAAGGACAGGTACAACTGATTAAATTGTTTTTCATCCGCTTCGTCAAAGGCGCTCACGCTCTCGCGGATCAACGACTTGACCTGCTCGATGAGTTTCTTCGAAGGGTTCTGGTCGCTGAGCTGTATGGCCTTGAGCAATGTGGTCGCTTCCTGGATCAAGTCGGCCAACTGTGCATCGGAGCCATTGGGTTTGGACTGGGCAATTTCCAGATACGTGCTCAGCACCAGGGCGGGATCCTTGCGAGTCCAGCGTATCGACCAGGCCTGAATCGAGGTCAGGCCAAATCCCACTTTTCGAGTGGTCAATACGTTTTCGTGGGGCCAGTTCATGCTCACGGGACGTGGCCATTGCTCGGCGCTCTTCAAGGGATCCTGGTTCGAGCCTGGAAAACTCGACCACAGGGCGCATCCCAACGCGATCGCCAGGTTGAGAATGGCTCCTCCAAGAAGCAGGAGCAGGATTCGAGGTGTCGAAAGCGTGTTCACGATGCTCCAATTCTACCGGCTTCCCAGTGAATCCCTCGTATTCCCCTGTGATTCCATCCGTGAAAAAGGAGGTTTCGGATGCGTCCGATATTGTCGCTATTTTCGAGCCGCTTTCGGCGCTTCGGGCTCCGAGCTAGAATGCCGTCAGAACTGCGGTACCCGACGTTCAGGAGGATTGCCATGACCGCCACATCCACGACCGACCTGCCGACCACCCCCCCCGAGCGCACACGCTGCATGCCTCCCATCAACATCCTCAAATGGGTGGAGGAACATCGGGATGAACTCAAGCCTCCCGTGGGCAACAAGTACCTCTACGATGGCGATGGCTTCTTCGTCATGGTCATCGCGGGGCCCAACGCCCGCAACGATTTCCACGTGACCAATTCCGAAGAGTATTTCTATCAGGTCAAGGGCGACATCGTGGTCCGCATCCAGGAGGATGGAGCCATCAAGGACATCCCGGTTTGCGAGGGCGAAACGTTCTTCATCCCCTCAGGCGTGCCCCATTCCCCGACCCGCGGCCCGGGCTCGATCGGCGTCGTGGTGGAACTGCGAAGGCCGGCGGGCGTCATCGAGCACCAACAGTTCTACTGCGGCCAATGCGACACCCTCGTCTACGACAAGAAATTCGACTGCGACGACATCGTCAAGCACTTCGCCCAGTCGATGGAGGATTTCTGGTCCGATCCGGAACTCAACAAGTGCCCCAAGTGCGGCCACCAGAACTACAGGCCCACCCCCATCAAGGAAATCATCTTCGAACCCGAGGTGAAGATCATCCGGGAAGGAGACTGATTCTGGTGGCACGGGCTTCCAGCCCGTGCGAAAGTACAACTCGAACGGGCAAGATGCCCGTTCCACCAATTCACTTCATGACTCGGCATGCATTTCCCTGCGGAGTCATCGTGATTGATCTACGATGCGTTGATGTCCGCTGACCCCCTCAAAATCGACCTCCACACCCACATCCTCCCCGAGGATTGGCCCGACCTGCGCGAACGGTACGGCTATGGTGGCTTCATCCAGCTTGAACACCACAAACCCTGTTGCGCGAAGATGATGGTCGATGGTGAGTTCTTCCGCGAGATCCAGTCCAACTGCTGGGACCCGAACACGCGGATGAATGACTGTGATAATGCTGGAGTGCATGTTCAGGTTCTTTCCACGGTTCCCGTCATGTTCAGCTATTGGGCCAAGCCCGAACATGGGCACGACCTGTCAAAAATTCTCAACGATCACATTGCGGGGGTCTGTCATGATTTTCCCGATCGTTTTACAGGGCTCGGCACGCTTCCCATGCAGGATCCAAAGCGAGCCATTCAGGAACTCGAACGATGCGTCAACGATCTCGGACTTCCGGGGGTGCAGATCGGTTCGCACATCGATCCTGAGGGAAAATATTGGAATCTCGATGCCCCCGAGGTGTTCGAGGTGTTCGAAGCCTGTGCCGCGCTCGGGGCGGCGGTCTTCGTGCATCCCTGGGACATGATGGCCAAGTCGCGAATGCCAAAGTATTGGCTGCCCTGGCTGGTGGGGATGCCCGCCGAGTCGGCCCTCGCCATTTGCAGCGTGATCTTCAGTGGGGTGCTGGAGAAGCTGCCCAACCTGCGGATCGCCTTCGCCCATGGGGGCGGGTCGTTTCCATTTACGATCGGTCGCATCAAGCATGGGTTCGATGTCCGCCCCGATCTGTGTGCGGTGGACAACGAGGTGTGTCCCCGGGAATACCTGGGCAAGTTCTACGTCGATTCGCTGGTCCATGACCCCGAGGCCTTGCGGTTCCTGATCAACCAGATGGGTGCCGAGCGAATCGCCCTGGGCAGTGATTACCCCTTCCCGTTGGGTGAACACGCCCCGGGGAGCTTGATCGAATCGATGGAGGATCTGACTCCCTCCACGAAACAGCAACTCCTCTCGGGCACGGCTCTGGAATTTCTCAATCTAAAAGCCGATCGTTTTCACCCCTCCACCCCAAGCTCGGCGAAGCAGGCATGAGCGCGATCGTAACCCCCTCCAAATCAAGGGCCGAAGAATTCCGGGACGACGAAGCGTACGCGCGAGAACTCGACGTCTCGGATCCGCTCCGGTCATTCAGGGAGAGATTCCATATTCCTGGTCGTGATGACGGCGAACCGGTCATTTATTACACGGGCAATTCACTCGGTCTTCAGCCGCGTGGCGTTCAGGAGATGCTGGCCCAGGAATTGGAAGACTGGAAGCGGCTCGCGGTCGATGGCCATTTCAAGGACACCCGTCCCTGGTATTCTTATCACGAGCAATTCCGTGAACCGATGGCGCGAGTGGTGGGGGCGAAGCCTTCTGAAGTGGTCCTGATGAACAGCCTGACGGTGAACCTTCACCTGATGATGGTGACGTTCTTCAAGCCCACTCAGGCGCGGTTCAAGATTCTCATGGAGGGGCCGGCCTTTCCCTCGGACACGTATGCGATCGAGTCTCACTTGAAGACGAGAGGGCTGGACCCGAAGGACGCCTTGCTGGTTCTCTCGCCCCGGGAAGGTGAACACACGATCAGGGCCGCGGATCTTGAGTCAACGATTGAACAACAAGGCGAGTCGATCGCCCTCGTCCTGCTCAGTGGCGTCAATTATTACACGGGTCAGTTCTTCGACCTGCCTCGCATCACCAGCCTAGCCAAGTCCAAGGAGTGTGTTGTGGGCTTCGATCTGGCGCACGCCGCGGGAAACGTGCCCATGGCCTTGCACGATTGGGATGTCGATTTCGCCTGCTGGTGCACGTACAAATACCTCAATGGAGGCCCCGGTTCCATCGCGGGCTGTTTCATTCATGAACAACACGCCGGGAACACCGACCTGCCTCGATATGCCGGCTGGTGGGGCAACGATCCCGAATCGCGTTTCCGGATGCATCTCAACGACACGTTCATCGCCAAGCCCGATGCGGATGGCTGGCAGATCAGCAACCCGCCCATCTTTTCGATGACGCCCCTGGTGGCCTCGCTGGCGATCTTCGACGAGGCGACGATGCCGGCTTTGCGAGAGAAATCGGTGCGAATGACGGCATACCTGCGCTGGTTGATCGAGCGTCAGCCATCGTCAAAGTTTGAGTGCATCACCCCGCAAGATCCAGAATTCCGGGGGAGTCAGTTGTCCATTCTTGTTCATGATGAGCCTCAGGCTCGCCACGTGGCTCTGCAGGCTTCCGGAATTGTTGCTGATTTCAGGCCTCCCAACGTCATACGCGTCGCGCCGGTTCCGCTGTACAACACCTACCACGAGGCGTGGCGATTCGCCAAGACGCTGTGTCAGGAAATGAGTTGATGCGATCCTTATGAGTGAGATGCCCAACAAGCAACGTCGCATCGTGATCGTGGGAGCAGGTCTCTCCGGGGCGTTGATGGCGTGCTACATGGGCCGGGCGGGGCATCGAGTTGACGTCTACGAACGAAGACCCGACCCCCGGATCAAGGGTTTCATCGGTGGACGGTCGATCAATCTCGCGATCTCAACCCGGGGGATCACGGCCCTGGAAAAGATCGGCCTCGCGGATCGCGTGCTGCAAGGCGTCATTCCCATGAAGGGGCGCGTGATGCACGATCCTCATGGGCAACTGACCACCCAGCCTTACAGCAAGGACCCCAACGAATCGATCAAGTCGATCAGCCGTGGTGGCATGAATCTGACCTTGCTCAAAGAAGCAGACACGTACGACAACGTCACGCTGCATTTTGATCGGCCCTGCATAGATGTCGATCTGGAGAATGGTGTTCTCATTGTCGAAGCCAACGGCAAACAGGAACGCATTGATTCCGACCTGATCATCGGTGCCGATGGGGCTTTCTCCGCCGTCCGGGAAGCGATGCGAAAACAAGATGACTTTGAGTTTCAACAGGACGACCTCGAGCATGGCTACAAGGAACTGACGATCCCGCCCACCGCCGATGGTGAATTCGCCATGGAGCCCAACGCGTTGCACATCTGGCCCCGCCCCCACCCCGGCACCCGGAACGAAGGCTTCATGATGATCGCGTTGCCCAATCAGGACAAGACGTTCACCTGCACGTGCTTCTGGCCCTTCACCGGCCCGACGGGATTCGAGGCGATCAGGACCGAGGCGGATGTGAAGCCTTTTTTTGAGAAGCACTTTCCGGATGCCGTGCCCCTCATGCCGACGTTGGTCGAGGATTTCATGAAGAACCCGACCAGCTCACTCGCCACCGTGCGGTGTGGGCCTTGGAATTGCGGCGGCCATCTTGTCCTGATCGGTGATGCGGCTCATGCCATCGTGCCCTTTTATGGGCAGGGCATCAACGCGGGATTCGAGGATGTTCGCATTCTTGATGAATGCCTTCGTGAATACGAGGACGATTGGGGTAAGGCACTCGACGTGTATTACCGGAGGCGAAAGAAAAACACCGACGCCATTGCCGATCTCGCCCTCGACAATTTCATCGAGATGCGCGACAAGGTCAGCTCCGGCGCGTTCCTCTTCAAGAAGAAAGTCGAGAAGACGATCCACAAGATCGCCCCGGGGTGGTTCACGCCCCTCTACAACCTCATTTCATTCTCGAACGTTCCCTATGCCCAAGCCCGGGCCCAGTATCGAGCGAAGTGGGGCATCATCGTGACGACGGCCATCGCGATCGCCTTGTTGCTCGTTTCGTTCGTGACCATTTCACTCTGGCAGACTCTCAGCAACGACACGACTCCCGACTATAATGACATCGAAGACGTCCCGAAGCCCCAAATCATCGAGAGAGAACCCCCAGATTCTGATACCAACAACTGAATTTCAACTTTCAACTTTCTGTTTTCCTCATGCCACTCAACTACGCAACCTACCTGAAGATCCCCGAACTGCTCGAACTGCAAAAAGTGCAGTCCGATCCCCCCGAGCATGATGAAATGCTCTTCATCATCATTCACCAGACGTACGAGCTCTGGTTCAAGTTGCTGCTGCACGAGTTCGAGAAGGTCTGTCGCGATCTCACCGAGGGGAACCTGTACGGCTGCATCGCGACCTTCCAACGCGTCCGCACCATCATGAAGACCCTGGTGGCCCAGCTGGACATCCTCGAGACGATGACCCCCATGTCGTTCACCAGCTTTCGCGATCGGCTGGATTCATCATCGGGCTTTCAATCCGCTCAATTCCGGGAGATGGAATTCCTGCTCGGGTTCAAAAGGGCCGAGGTGCTCAAGTATCACCCCGAAGATCTGCCGGGGTACGACCAGGTCCGCGCCCGATTGCAAGAGCGATCGGTCATGGATCATTTCTACGATTTTCTCGAGCATCATCAGGCGACCATCCCCCAATCCCTGCGTGACAAGGCTCCTGACTTGCCTACCCAACCCGACGAGGCCATCCAGGATCAGGTTCTTGAACTCTACAAAACTCGCCCCGATCTCGCCATCCTCTTCGAACTCATGACCGACTTCGACGAAGGCCAGCAGGAATGGCGCTATCGACACGTCAAGGTCGTCGAGCGCACCATCGGTTCCAAGCATGGGACGGGTGGCTCGCCGGGTGTCGAATTCCTCAAGGGGTCGTTGTTCAAGCCGGTCTTTCCCGATCTCTGGGCGATTCGCCATCGTTTGTAGTTGCATCGTTCACGTTTGAATCGGATGATCAGCCTTAACCTTGGGACGGAAGGGCCACATGAACGAAAAAGAACTGAAGCCGGGCGATCCCTATTGCACAAACTGCGGCTACGCCCTCACCGGCGCGGTTGATTCCTCCAAGTGCCCCGAGTGCGGCAAGCCTCTGGTGGAGATACTTGACCGGTATCAGGTCAAACTGAAATACGCGGGAAAGCGATATCGATCGACGACCAAACTGTTCGGATTGCCACTTATCGACATTGCCCTGGGCCCGGTGGCAGATGAAGCCAAAGGTAGAGCAAAGGGGTTTATCGCGATTGGCGATATCGCGACCGGATGGCTGGCCATCGGAGGATTCACCCGCGGATTTGTGTCCATCGGAGGCATGTCAATCGGCGTGTTTTCGATCGGCGGGTGTAGTCTTGGACTCTTG
>JAPULD010000507.1 GCA_027295365.1 Planctomycetota bacterium | reverse complement strand
CGCATTGGTCCATGACGGGAAGAAACTCGGGGTAGGACATGCCCATGAGGTAGAGTTCGCCCGAGCGGGGCAGCGTGGCGAGATATTCATCGCTCATGCCTTCCAGCTCATCACGCGTGAGGGGAATACGAGTGGCGTCCTCACGAATGAATCGCTCGAAATCGAGACTGAGTCGAATGATTTCCTTCTCGATCGTGGTCAGTTCGTCACGCTGGGCCTGGGTGAGATCCATACCCGCTCGGCGATAGTCGCGCAGCAGATGTTTTAGCAGGCGTTGCTGTTCGCCTTCAAGCTCTGGCTTCGAGGCGGCGTAGGCCATGACTGCGTTGTACAGATCCTCACGCTTGCTGAAATCGACCAGCCAGTTGCCCACATCGACCTCGGCCCTTTCGCCGGTTTCGCGAACCGAAGCATCGGGCGAGACATACGCGAGGAACGCCACCAGGTCGGTGTCCTGGCCCAATCTTGCGAACAGATCGTCGATCGCGCCGATCGTGTTATCAAACGATCGCTGGCCATCCGGGATTTCGACGATCTCCTGGATTGCGTAATCAGCGCGACGCAATGCCTCACTGATGGGCGATTCGTCGGGAGCCGACATGGCGCCGAGATTGACCCCTTCCATGATAGTCGTTCCAGCATCGGGTGATGATTCGCAACCGGTGAACAAACCGGTGGCGATCAAGATGCACGAAAGGCCGCCAAACGTTCGTCGTTGATTGATCATGTCGAGATTCCTTCTTACCGAGACACGAATGACGCGTGTTTATTCGCCAACAACTTCGATCAATTCGACGTCGAAGATGAGCGTGGCGTTGGGGGGGATGACGGGAGGACGGCCCTGGGGACCATAGGCGATGGAGGCGGGGCAGATCAGCTTTCGCTTGCCACCGACCCGCATGGTCGCGACGCCCTCGGTCCAGGCGGCGATGACGCCATTGAGAGGGAAGGTGGCGGGTTCGCCTCGTTCGACGGAACTGTCGAACATCGTGCCATCCACGAGCCAGCCAGAGTAATGGACCTTCACCGTGGAAGCGGGGTCCGCGGGCATGGTGCCGGTGCCAACCACGATGTCGTAATACTGAAGTCCGCTTTCGGTCGTCACGGGTTCGCCTTCGATGGCGTCGCCTGGGAATCGCATGAGAGTCTCCTGTTCCGTTATTTCGCCGGTGGTGGCGTCGATGATCACTTCATAGGCCTTGCCATTGGAATACGTCTGGACGATCGCAACCGGAGGATCGCTGTGCACGTCGATCCCCGCCCCGCCCGCCACGCCGCCGGTCGCCTTGAGCGCCGTCTTGATCGCCTGGGCGAGTGTCACGGGAAAGGCAGTGAGTTGCTGTTCGATGACTTCAGGCTTGGGGGGCAGCGTGCTGTAATCCGAACGAGACGCGAACATCGCGGCGGAGCCGAAGGTGAAGCACAGTGCGAGACCGCACGTGGCGGTGTTCAGGCGTTTCATGGGTTTATCCTTTCCGAGAGGTGGATCGGGCCATCATGGCGCGACGTGGATGACCAAGGATCGAAGGGTATCGGAAAACGTCGATGCCGACCGGTTGGATTGGTGGGGCTTGATCGATTTGTCGGAGAAACAGGGCTTGGAAGCGGGTTACTGGGTGATATTCGCCACCTTTGGAGTCGGGGTGGACCGCCAACTGCTGGGAGGGGCCTGTTTAAGATAAAAGACTGCACATCATCGGGGATGTCGAATCGAGACGAATCAGCATTTCGGGCATGTCCGCTGGCTCAAGCATGAATCGTGAAGATTCGTTGATTACTCTCAGGCATGCAAGTATTTAGAATGGCGTGATTCAATTCTCGTGAAATTAATAATATTAATTATGAGCGGGGATTCCGGACGCATGCCATAATGGGCGTTTGCAAACATAAGTACGCATTGTTAGGTTCCGTGGAATTGAGCAAGAAAGCCACGGCCCATTTTCGGGATCTTCCTTTCGAGGCGAAGTGGATCAATTTCGGGGCCAGGCAGCAAGCCCAACCGGCAAGAGAAGGCGATCGCCATTGAGGCGATGGCTTGGCATGTATCTCTGAAGTGTCATCGATATCTCGTGTCGACGATTGTTGCACAAAGGGCGTACAAGAAACTTCATGATGTACGTGCAAGAACACAGAACGTATTCAGCGCCAACAAGGCAGGAGTTCACCCATGGCCAAAACACTCTTTTTCATTCACGGTCGAAACTACAAGCCTCCAGAGGCCAAATTGCGAAAACTCTGGTATGAAGCGACACGGTGCGGCCTGCAACGCGATTGTCCGGTGTCGAAAGTCAACGCCTATAAGAATGTCAGGAAGAAATTCGTCTATTACGGCGATCATTCAAACCAATATCTGCGTGACGTCCAGAAGAAACCGGCTGGATTCAACACCGACGATTCGGCGAGTCGGCAGGTGACTCTCAATCTGCTAAAGCAATTAAAGAGCAATGAGTTCACGAAACGCAATTACAATCGTCTTCCTGGAAAGAGCGCGGCCGGCGAGGCGCTGGCGGACATATTTGGCGGCGTGGCGGCATTCTTTCGGATCAGCGACCCGCTCGTCGGTGCCGTGGCCCCTGACATGCGGGAATATTGGAATCACGATTCAAAGTTTGGCAGCGACGTGCGAGAATCATTGTCAATACCCTTGGCCCGGGCGTTGCATCGTGGTGACAAGATCATGTTGATCGCCCACAGCCTCGGGACCATGATTGCCTACGACACGCTTTGGAAACTCTCTCACTATTCGGAGTATCGGAGCATTCGCAACAAGAAGATCGATGTGCTGCTCACGCTGGGATCGCCCTTGGGTGATGAAACCGTCAAGCGAAATCTCAAGGGAGCCAAAGCCGACGGAGAACGACAATATCCCACCAACATCCGTCATTGGATCAACGTTGCCGCGGAAGATGATTTCATTGCGCACGACGAGAAAGTGAAGAATGATTTTCGGAACATGGAGAAACTGGGGCTCGTGAAATCGATCAAGGATATTCGCATGTACAACCTGGCGGTGCGAAACAATAAATCCAACCCCCATCATGGCGTCGGGTACCTGATCCATCCCAAGGTGACGGAGATCATCGCCACGTGGCTGTAGTGGGTCGTGTCAATTCAATGTCACGTATGACGTCTTCAGGATCATGATGGCCGAAAGTCCCCCTTGATGAATCAAACTCGGCCAAGGCATCGACTGGACACTTGATGATTGAATGATGACATGACGATCTTCATTGTCATGGGAGAAAAAAAACGTCCATGCTTTCACGGCATGGACGTTTCATTAAGAATCAATTGCGTGAAACTTTAAACTTCCGCGGCCATCTTTTCGGCCTTGGCCTTGGCGTCATCGAGTGTACCAACGTACATAAACGCCGACTCGGGCAGATCGTCGCCTTCGCCCTCGCACAATCGATCGAACGAGTCGATCGTCTCTTCCAAGGGCGTGTAGATGCCGGTCATGCCCGTGAATTGCTCGGCCGTAAAGAAGGGCTGGCTGAGGAATCGTTCGATCTTTCGCGCTCGGGCCACCACCTGCTTGTCATCCTCGCTCAGTTCGTCGACGCCAAGAATCGCGATGATGTCCTGCAGGTCGCGATAGCGCTGCAGGATCGACTGCACCTTGCGGGAGACCGCGTAATGACGTTCGCCCAGAATTTCGGGGGCGAGAATACGCGAGTTGGAGGCGATCGGATCGACCGCGGGATAGATGCCCTTTTCCGTGATGCTTCGCTCGAGGACCACAAACGCGTCGAGGTGGCCGAAGGCCGTCGCCGGGGCCGGGTCAGTCAGGTCGTCCGCGGGGACATAAATGGCCTGCACCGAGGTGATCGCACCCTTGCTCGTGGAGGTGATACGTTCCTGAAGCTCGCCCATTTCCGTCGATAGCGTGGGTTGGTACCCCACCGCCGAAGGCATGCGGCCCAGCAGCGCCGACACTTCCGAACCCGCCTGGGTGAAGCGGAAGATGTTGTCGATGAAGACGAGGGTTTCCTTGCCGGACTCGTCGCGGAAGTTCTCCGCCATGGTCAGTCCCGAGAGGGCCACACGGAGACGCGCACCGGGGGGTTCGTTCATCTGGCCGAACACCATCGCCACCTTGTCGATGACATTGGCGGTCACGCCATTCTCGTCGGTGTATTCGGCCTCCTGCATTTCGAGCCAGAGGTCGTTGCCTTCGCGGGTTCGCTCTCCGACGCCGCAGAAGACGGAATAGCCGCCAAATTCGCGGGCCACCCGGGCAATCATTTCCTGAATGATGACGGTCTTGCCGACGCCAGCTCCGCCGAACAGGCCGATCTTGCCACCACGGACAAAGGGGCAAAGCAGATCGACGACCTTGATACCCGTTTCGAGGATTTCGGTCTTGGGGTTGAGATCCACCAGCTTTGGGGGCAGCTTGTGAATGGGCATGCGCTTCTTGGCCGGGCAATCGCCTCGCTCGTCGATGGGCTCGCCAAGAAGGTTGAACACGCGACCCAGGACTTCTTCGCCCACCGGCACCGTGACGGGGCCTCCGGTGTCGGTGCAGCTCTGGCCTCGACTCATGCCATCGGTCGAACCCAGCGCGATACAGCGAATTTGACCACCACCCAAGTGCTTGGAAACTTCACCCATGAGGGGAATCTTCTGGCCATCAATGTCGATTTCGCATTTAACTGCGTTATAGATATTGGGCAGATCGTCCTCGGGGAACTGGACGTCAAAGGTGGATCCAATGACTTGGATGACGGTTCCGGTGGTAGCCATCTTCTTGATTCCTAATGGTTTACGGGTCTATTTCGAACCGAGGCGAAGGCCTTGGCACATTGTGAATAACTTCACGAACCCCTTGGTGAGCACCTCAGGATAGCCCCTGGATCTGGCTCTGCCAAGTGCGCCCAGAGGCTGATTCGTCGGTTCTCGTGAGCTGCTCCTCAAGCGATCGAATACCACTGGCCGGCATATCCATTTGGTCGGGATGCCGAGTCGGGCTTCAGGGGCTCAACCTTACTCATTTGGAAGTCAACGACGATGATTGACGCATGAATCCAAAGACTTCAGGAGTCGGATGTGCGATCAAGCCATAAATCCATCATGGTGCAATCGAGCATTCCGCCAGTTTAACAGCCAAAGGCTTCGACTAGATCGAATATGACTCTCCAGGGCGATGACAACCCCTACGACCTGCTTATCGACGAATCCCGCATAGCCTGCTCATATCCAGAAAGGAGATGCACAGGATGCTTATCGTCGCTCAGCCGTATCGAGCAGCACGCCGATGGCGACCGCGATCCGTCCATCGAGTTGCTGTGCCGGGTCGTTCGACAGATCCAGTACATACTTGTCTTTGAGCGTGAATTTTCTATTGAACGAGCCGAGCGTCCGCACGCCATCCGGGCTGTAAAGATTGAAGTTCGTCTTCAAATACCCATAGCAATTGCCCAACACACGCCGGGCCAATGATTTGAAAGCCGAATCCTCACGCACAATGCAGATAGACGTACCTTGAGCGTCGTAACACACCCATTTCTTGCGGATGAGATCGTAGAGGTGGTTTTTGTGGCAGAGGCCGATCATGTTGAGATCGGGATCGGCGATGGTGTAGGTGATGTTGAAGAAGGCGAGTTTCTGGTCCTGAAAGACCTTGAGCAAAGGGACGGATTTCGACTCGTCGCCATAGAACGTGATGTGCCGTTTGGGGCCGACGATGACTCGAACCTAGAGACCGATGATGACGGCCACGATGATGGCTGTACTTCCAAGGAGGAGTGTCAGGAGGTTGGAGGAATTCGGGCCCGAGAGGGACTGATCGATCATGAAGAGCAACCCACCGATCGCCACCAAGGCAATGACGAAAGAAGCCATACCCGCCAATAACGCCAGGATCGATCTCAGATGATGGGCCTCACGATGAATAAACATGATCTGAATGCCACGTTTGTCGTAGAGGAAATACTTATCGCTCAGGGCCATCACCTTCTGCTACAGGAGAAACTTGTCGTGTTGAAATTGTGGGGGGACGCCTCGGTTCGGTACGTCCCTCGTTGTCGGTGCCACCGGAGATTCCAGAGGCAATGCACCCTCGATGTCATAGCCCTTGTCAGTCATGGACAATTCCTTTCCCGCTCCCGCCCCCGGGCGGTTTGGCATTAAGATCAAAATCTCATCGGATCGTGCAGATGTCAAGGGTTCATCCACAATTGGCCGAGTCCATTGTTGATGACGATACAATTATCCTGGATCTCATCCTGGGAGTGCCGCCATGCCCTTTGATTTCATCACCACACCCACTGAACTTCGAAAGCAATTCCGTCGTCTCATGGAAGAGGCCGGGGAGATCGAATTCTTCATCGGGGCCATCGACGATGA
>JAPULD010000506.1 GCA_027295365.1 Planctomycetota bacterium | reverse complement strand
TTCATCGCTGATGCCGAGCAATTCGTTGCGCAGGCCTCGAGTCTTGAGAATGCCGACGATGAGGTGTCCGCTGCGGACCTGCGATTCGCCGAAGAGCAGCGAGCCGTATACCCAGGCCCGTTCGACGGCCTCCTCGAGGTGGGCCGAGAGATCGGTGATCGAGCTGGCCCCGCGAGGGAGTTTGTCCAACGACTCGGTCAGGTCCGCCGCCAGCCTTCCCGGCTCGATGTTGAACTGCTTGATGATCTTGTGGAGGTCCGAATCCTGAAGCTGCAGGATCTGGTGGATCCAGTGAATCAATTCCACGTAGGGATTGCCACGCATCTTGCAGAAGACGGTGGCGCTTTCAATGGCCTTGTAGCCGAGCGAATTGAGCTTGCCAAACAGGGCGCTGCGGGGTATTTCAGTCATGTCGTTTACTCACGTCTGGAGAAGATTAGTCTGGAGGCGGTTGAAGGATGAGATGATCCACGGGTTGTTCGAACCCATGCGTGGTCAGCCATGTCGTCCAGCCCAGGCGGCCTGATTGGCCCAGCTGGAGCGGCGGCACCTGGCGGGGAAGGAGAATCATTTGCACGTCCCACTTCAGGTGCAGGCCGATGTAATTTCGAACCCAATCCCGCAATCGCTTGAACGATTGATTGATGGGGAGGAATCGTTGGTACTTCTCGATGCTCATCGGGCCCAGCACGATGCGGAATTTCTGACTGACATCCCAATATCGCGTCCCGACCAGCGTGGACTGGCCAAGCGTCCCGGTCTCGGGCGAGACGCCCAGTTGGCAGCGATATTCAGGGGGCAGTTCGACCCAATGCCCGATGAATTGCTCGATGCGGACATCGACATCGAAATAATCGTTGAGGATCGCTTCGAGACCCTCGGCGTTGTGCGTCTGAAGGGAAAGTCGCCCCGCATAATACCGCTTGGCGTCATCGTCCACCAGATCGCGATTCTTCTGTGAATCGAATCCCAGGCCGATCAAACTGCTGATGTAGTCGGCTAAGCGATCGTCGTCGGCTCGATCGCGGCTCACCGCGGGCTGGCAATCCGCCCAGGCCCGATAGAACAACGACATGGCCCGATGATGAAAGATGTCAAGGAACGATGCGATCGTGGGGTCTTTGGCGTTGTGAAGACGATCCCGGATGTATTGCGTGATGTGAAGGGGCATGGGACCGTTCGGGCCCAGGAGTCCCATGAAATTCACGAGCAATTTGGGTTTGCCCGACGCGGTGTTCTTTTTGAATGTGGACAGGGCCGCCGGCGGGAAGGCGAGCGATGGCTCCTGCCCGAATCGGATCGGATCCTGATCAGGCTTGGGAGCTCTACCGAGACGCGGCATATCCGGATTCATGCACTCGAAACGCCTCGCCACCGAATAGAAATCGAATCGGTAGGGGGTCGCCTCAAGACGCTCGATCAGAGATTGTTCTGTCGACCGGCCATCAGGGGCCATCGTTTCACTACTCCACGTTGCAGACTGTTCAAGACCAGTTCCGTGAACACGTTCATGGTCACATAGCGCGAGAAGAATCGGTTGAGCACCGAGCTCAGGAGGAAGGCGCCGATTCCCTCGAAGGCATATTCGTCAACGGTCAGCGTGACCTCAAGGCCACGAGCGAAGGCGATGGGGCCACCTTCATGGATTCGCCTGAGGATCGGTTTGGAGCTCAAGCCCCGGATGCCCTCGATCTGGCGGCGTAATTCGGGGCGTTTCAAGTCGCTATAAAGACCGAGGATCTCACGCAATGCCTCGCCCGCATCACCGCCTTCGGTGTCGAGGATCGAGACGTAGTTTGGCGTGAGGTGGCTGATCAACCGCCACGAATGTTCGCCCTCGGGCGGCGTCGGCTTTGGGGGTACGATCGACCCCAGACATCGGATCGAACGGATCGGCAGGCCAATATCCAGCGTGAAATCCGTTTCCCCCACCCCGATCGGGATGTGGATGGGCAAGTCGCGGTTGGTGCAACGTGCCGTCACGCCAAGTTGCCTCAGGGATGTGTCGTAGGGCGCCGCGTTTGTGTCCACCAGGGAGATGAACACTTCGCTTCCCGCGTAATGCGAGGAACGGCGGATGCCCTTGCGTTCACGTTCGCTGAACGCTCGGGGAGTTCGATGTAGTGCGTAAAATCCGGGGGAGACACCCGGTTCGACATCCCGGGCGGCATAAAACGATTCAAACGTCTGTTCGCCACCTTCTTCGTGCGCACCGTACCCCTTGGCTTGCGTGATCGAATGCACTTCATAGTCCAGCGGGGCAGTTCGATCGGGTACGAGGTGATATTCAAACGCCTCGTCGGTCAGGTGGATGCGATCGAGTTTCCGCTCGAAGAGGTTGACGATGGGTGTGCAGCCCAGCTTGAAGTTGTCCGCGGAGATGACGCCATCGAGTTCGATGTCCGTTTCGCCAAGGAGGATCGTGATGTCGAGTTCCTTTTCCGAGTGCGTGGTCGTGGCGTGACGCAGATCGCGGAGTTCGAAGAACAGAAATCGTTCCGGAAGCACGAAGTATTCCTGCAGTAGTCGATACCCCTGGAAGGATTGGGCGCAGACCGGGAGCAAGGCCTGTTCGTCCTCGAAACCATATTCTCGCAAGACATTGCTGGGCAGCTCTTCGACCCAGGATGGCGGGCGACCCTTGGAATGCACCGCAATCGCCCTGGTATGGGTCATGAGTTGTTCGTAGATTCGCGAGCCGACGCCTTCGGCGCCACGAATGTGGATGACCAGGCGATCGAGATTAAGCTCGCTGAAATTGAGGTCGGCCGTGATCTTCAGCCTGATCCGCAGCGCTGCTTTCGCACCGTGATAATTCTTCAGGTCGAGTGAGGACAGGTCACGCGTATGGTACTGGGCATCGACGATTTCGAGGGGCCACAGCGCGACTTCATGGGCGGTGGTGAATCCGCACCGTGTCTGCGACTCGGGCGGGTACATGCTGTTGAGGAGGCTGCCCTTTGGCACGATGGGGCCCTGGCTCAGATCACCTTCGACGAGGTTGGGGTGGAGTTGCACGATCGCCATGGCCGGCATAGGGCACAAGTATTGGGGATAGGACTTCTCGAAAATGTGCTGGGTTAATCGTGGGAACTCCGCTTCCATCTTGAGCTGGATGCGAGCCGTCAGAAAGGCAAAACCTTCCAGGAGCCGTTCGACGTAGGGATCGGCGCAGTCGATGCCTTCCATCCCCAGGCGACCTGCGATCTTCGGGTTTTCGCGTGCGAACTCCGCCCCCATCTCCCGGATGTGAAGGAGTTCCTTTCGGTAAAGCCTGACAAATCGTTCGTCCATCAGCCGCGTCCTCTCACCTGGCTGATGCGACCACTTCGGTGTTGCCGGTTTCCAGGTCAACTTTTGTTTGCAGGTAGAGATGCTCCGGCAAGGGCTGGGCCCACATATCTGCCACGATCTCGAATGTTACCGCATTTTGCGACGATTGCTTGGTATCGATGTTTGCGGTGACCCGAAGGGAATGGGGGATGATCCGGGGCTCGAATCGGAGAATGGCCTGATGGATGCTCTTCTCGATTTCCTGCGCGTTCAGCGAGGAACTCGTGATGCCCGTCAGGTCGCGTACGCCGTAGTTGAGCACGGATTCGGCGATCTCCGGGCAGGAGGAGAGGTCCTCGGTTGCTTCGAGGTTGCCAGTGTTGAGTAGCCAGTTGAGGTCGCGCATGACGCTGATCTTGAGCTGTCGAAATGAGAGCACCCGCTGATCCCGGGATTCCACGTTCTTGGTCGGCTCGTTGTCCGTCAGGCGATCAAGCAGTGAAGGCTGCAACAACTCCTGGGGTGCTGACTCAGACATTGGACGAGGCCCTTTCCTCGTCCGTCGCACTGGTGGCCAATTCCTCGGAAGTCTTCAATGTGATCTTCCGGCTGTCCATGAGGGCATGGTCGCCTGAGTCGATGGCGAACAGCCGCTGGCCCAGACCATGGGGTTGGCCGTGGGATTGCTCAATCCAGTCGGTCTTTCTCGCCAGTCGAATCTGCTCATCCTCACTGCTTTCGGAACCCGGATAACGCGTCGGAATGAGCCCGACCGCATCGCCCCCATTGGCCCAGACGAACTGGCAAGGCATCCAGATCACGTCGCGAAGGTCCGCCGGCGCTTCGATTCTGATTTCCTTGATGCGATCAAAGGGGATCCAGTAGTATTTGCCATCAACCATCGCCTCGAGGATCGGGCCGAGCCTGGGATCAGCGTCGGCAATCCATTCAAACGGCGAATCGTCGATTTGTCCTTGTATCGCAGGAGCCTGTTCGAGAGCCTGTTCACGCAGTTGTTCGCCCGCTTTGGCTTCACCGGTGGCGGTCAATCGCAGGGCTTCGATCATGAGGCCGATCCATTCAGGCGGCTCGCCAAAGACGATCGGTTGTCGTTTGCCCTGGAAGATCTCCGCTCGGAAGACTTCGGCCTGCAGGGCCGCCCGGTACATCTGGGCCATCGCCAAGGTCGCGGGATCCATGTCCGCCGCGACGTTGAGCTGAGTCAAGGCTCGCTCCCAGTCGCCATTCACGCAAAGAAGTTGAAAGAGAAAGACCCGGTGCTTGGCGTCGGCGGGATCACCACTGACTTCCTTCTTCAGAACGGCGAGCGCATCATCAAGCTTTCCCTCACGCAGCAAATCAGCCGCAGACATGATCGCGCCTTTCGCACAGGATTCATCCCGAAGCGGGACAATCCATCGACCCGGAGGCGAAGGGAAGGAGCGTCATGTTCGATGCGCCTTCCCCTCGCTCGGGACTGAAGATTTGTTTACTAGCTATTTGCCGTTCCAGGCCACGTTTTCGATTCGGTCCCAGCCACGGGCGATTTTCGTGCCCGCCTTACCGCCATCGTACGGGGTGTACTGCATCCAGATCTTGTGATACCAGAGGGTCACGTTCTCCGAGGGACGATCATCCTCTGAACCGTCGATACTCCAGCTTGCGACGATCGCATTGTTGAGCTTGAACTCAAGGAACGTCATGGGTTCCTTCTGGTCGGTGCCCTGCTGTGCGATAAACTTGATCTCCGCCGTCCCCATGGACTTGCCGGAGATGGCGTTCTGCATGAGGTCACAGGAACCGATGTCCATGGACTTGCCGACGGTAATCGGGGGCATATCAGTCATCCCCATGTTGATGTCGGCCGTGCCCATCTTGCCACTGTCGGAAAACTCGCGGGTGAGTTCCCAGCTGACGCTGCTGACGGTCAAGTAATCCTTGAGTGCCTTGATCTTGCAGTCGCCGGGAATTGGATCCAATTTCATCACGATCATTGTGCTTTTCCTTTACTTCAGCAGTCGTGCGGCCACTGGCCGGTCGCGAAAACAATGAAACGGCGATCTACGACTGAATCGTCCGTATGAAACCTTCCTCAGATCAACCGCCCTTGGCGGACGGGAGCTTGGAGACCAACCGTAACGAGACGGTCAGGCCTTCCAGTTGGTAATGCGGCATCAGCGCGAACACCGACCGGTAGTAGCCGGGATTGCCCTCGACTTCCTCGACCGTGACCTCGGCGGCCGCGAGCGGCTTGCGTGCCTTGTCTTCCTGGGACGCGGTGGCCGGGTTGGCCTCGACGTAATTGCTGATCCAGTTGTTCAGCCATATTTCCATTTCGCCACGGCTCGTGAACGAGCCGACCTTGTCGCGCACGATGCACTTGAGGTAGTGCGCGAATCGGCACGTGGCGAACAGGTAGGGCAGCCTCGCACTCAGGTTGGCGTTGGCGGTGGCGTCAGCGTCGTCATATTCCGCCGGCTTCTGCAGCGATTGGGCTCCGATGAACACCGCTTCGTCAGTGTTCTTGCGGTGCAGGAGCGGCATGAAGCCATTGTTGGCGAGTTCCGCCTCGCGGCGATCGCTGATCGCGATCTCCGTGGGGCACTTCATGTCCACGCCACCGTCGTCGGTGGGGAATGTGTGGCAGGGAAGACCTTCGACGGTGCCCCCCGATTCGACGCCTCGGATCTGCGAACACCACCCGAACATCTTGAAGGATCGGTTGATGTTGACGGCCATCGCGTATGCGGCGTTTGCCCACGTGTACTTGCTGTGATCGGCGTCGGCGGTGTCTTCCTCGAAGGCAAAATCCTCGACTGGGTTCGTCGCTGCGCCGTAGGGCAGACGGGAGAGGAAACGCGGCATGGCCAGGCCGATGTACCGGGAATCCTCCGACTCCCGCAACGCTCGCCACGGGGCGTATTCGGCGGTTTGGAATATCTTGGTCAGGTCGCGCGGGTTGGCGAGTTCCTGCCATGAGTCCATGTTCATCAACGTCGGGGCGGCCCCGGTGATGAACGGGGCGTGGGATGCGGCGGCGACCTTTGCGATTTCACCCAGCATCTCCACGTCGGGAGGACTGTGGTCGAAGTGGTAGTCGCCGACCAGGCAGCCGTACGGTTCGCCGCCGATCTGGCCATATTCCTCTTCGTAGAGCTTCTTGAAGATGGGGCTTTGGTCCCAGGCGGTTCCCTTGAATTTCTTGAGGGTCTTGCCGAGTTCCTTCTTGGAGATGTTGAAGACCCGGATCTTCAGCATCTCGTCGGTTTCGGTGTTGTTGACGAGGTGGTGCAGGCCACGCCAGGCCCCTTCCAGTTTCTGGAAGTCCGGATGATGGATGATCAGGTTGATCTGCTCGCTGAGCTTCTTGTCAACCTCGGCGATGATCCATTCAATGGTCTTGATCGCGTCGTCGGAAACGATGGACGTGTCCTGCAAGACCTGCTCGGCCAGTGTCTGCACGGCCGTCTCGACCGCCTCTTTCTGGCGATCTGACTTGGGCTTGAATTCCTTGGACAGCAACGACGAAAATTCACTCGCTTCGATTGTCGTTACCTGTGATTCTGCTTGAGCTTCGGGATTCGCATCCGCCATGGCGACTTACTCCTCGGTGGGGGTCGATTCATCTGATGCGGTCTCTCCGGCCGGCGCATCCGCATTGGGAGCTGAGGCCAAGGACCGGAGAAGGGTTGGATCATTCAGCGCCTTGCTGATGAGTTCCTCAGCGCCGGACTTTCCATCCATATACGTCAGGAGATTGGAAAGTTGGGTACGGGCTTCAAGTAACTGCCTCAACGCATCGTTCTTACGCGCCACGGCGGCAGGCGAGAAATCATCCATGCTCTCGAACGTGAGATCGACGCTGATGTTGCCGTCGCCGGTCAACGTGTTCGGCACATTGAACGCCGCGCGGGGCTTCATCTTCTTCATGCGACTGTCGAAATTATCGACGTCGATTTCGAGATACGATCGATCCGCGACCGCCGGCAACGCCTCGGCGGGCTTGCCCGAGAGGTCTGCCATGACGCCCATGACGAAGGGCAACTGGATTGTTTTTTCGGCACCGTAGAGTTCCACGTCATATTCGACCTGGACACGAGGGGCGCGATTCCGGGCGATGAACTTTTGACTGCTTGCTTTGGCCATGTAAGGGCCCTCCCATTTATCGGGCTGAGTATAACAAGATGTCATCCCTTATGCCGAGATTTTCATTAATAGTCGTCGGAATCGTCGTCCGAAGAATCTCCCCCGCCCCCGGAACAGATCCGATTGATCAGTTCAACGGTATCGGGAGGCAGTACCGAGGAGATCTCCAGGAATGATTTGGAAATCATGCTCTGGGCGACCTTTACTAACATAGGCACCGGACTGGATGGCTCTCGGGCTTCGTAGTATCGAATGACCTTTTCCAAGGCCATTTCAGCGTCTCGCGGGGTGCTGACCTCTCCGCTGAGCGATGCGCCTCCGCCACCGCCGTCTGATGAACCATAGTCATCATCGTCATCCGACTCGGGGCTTTCCACGCCATGGCCACGCTGGCGAAGTCGATCGGCCAACTCCGATTCGATGGCGTGAAGGTCATCGACGATGCCATCGAAACTTGTTGCGGAACCCGATCCCACGAGGTCCGTCAACGTTGTATCGATTGCCTGAACTGCTTCCAGCGCGCCGACGACCGCTTCGTGATTCGCCACCAGAAAATCCAGATCGGAGTCTTGAAACGCACCGTCGATGTCACTGGCGGAGAAATGTTGTCCTTCGGAACCATCGTCGCTCGGGGCCTCTCCCGACTTGCTGTTGAGTATGTCGCGGTATCCCACGCGCCCGAACGCCCGGGAATCGGTGAGCTTTGCATGCTGCACGTGCTGGCGGAACTGGACGGGATCACCCAGCGTACTCGGGGGAATGTTCATGCCGGCCAGAATGTTCACCCGTTCAAGCGGATCATTGTCGTCCTCAGGATCGAGTTGGGGATAGGCCGATTCCCAATACTCACTCAGTGTTCTCTGTATGAGCGTCAGGCCGTCGCACAGTCCGGGCAGGCTGTCGACCTCCGTCAGCGCGACCACGAGTTTGAGTTGAACCCGCAGGTCACGAGTTCTGGGAAGCAGCGACAAGGAAAGATCCTTGACCGTCTCCCAGTTCGGCTCAACGGCTTCGCTGATCGAATCGCCCATCTGCTGGGCCGGCTGGCCGTTGAACTCGGTTTCCAGCTCAAGCATTTCCGTGTCGTATTCGAGGTCTTCACCACATGGCGAGTCAGGGGAAATGTCTTGCAACAGTTGGTCGAGATCGAGAATCATGGAAACTCCAATGAGCAAGGACAGGGCGGCATCGTGCGACGTGGTCCACCAGTTTACCCGTCATCCTTCAACGATGAGGTCGGATCGACATCTTCTTCAACCGGATCTTCTTCGACGGGCTCTTCAATGACCGGGACCGATTTGGTCGAGATGAGCATTTCATGGAGGTCGTCGGCGCTGATGAACGTCGAACCGATTTCACCCAGCAGCGACGTGACCACATCGCTGTATTCCCACTGGGTCAGACCCAGCAAGCGGATGTCAACGAGCAAGCCTTCGAGTTGCTCGAAATACGTGCGAATCTCGGCGTACTCGGGATTGCTCAAGAAGGCCATGAATCCTGCAGATGACAATTCCATGTCCGGATTCGCCTGGGCATAGTCCGCATAGGCCTGAGTCAGGGCATCCCGGACCTGGGCCGGTCGGTTGCCCGGCGTGTCGGGCTCATCGGGATCAAAGCCGATCATCTCGTAGTACCGCAGCACGACATCGCTCACCCGCTCGTTGAGCAGGCGTTTTTCCGTGACCTGGCTGGCGATATTGTCGATTCGGTTCATGAGGCTTTCGGAATCGTCAAAGACCGCGGCGGGGAGTTCCTGATTGCGGATGTATTCGCTGTTGCGCAAGGCCCGGGGGTTGATGCCCAGCTGGCGGAGTGCATCCAGCTCGCTGGAACTCACCGGGGTCTCCTGCGGGACCTCCTCCAGTTCAGATTCACGAGGCATGGCCGCGGCCAGGGCCTCGGAGACGTTCGTGTTGGTCGGGCCATCGGACTTGAGGTCGAGAATGATCGGCGCGTTCACGCCCAG
>JAPULD010000505.1 GCA_027295365.1 Planctomycetota bacterium | reverse complement strand
ATTGTCTTGCATCCCACGACGACCGGGATTCCAATCGCCGCGGCGACGATGGATGTATGGTCGGTTCGACCCCCGGCATCGGTGGCAAACCCCATCACCTTCTCCACATCCAACGAGGCGGCCTCAGTCGGCGTCAATTCGTGGGCGATGAGAATGACCGGTTCCGTCACTTGGGCCAATCGATCCCGACTCTGGCCACCGAGCTTGCCCAGGACGCGTCGGTCAAGATCCAGTACGTCGTTCGCCTTTTGCCGGAAGACGTCGCTGCCCATGGATCTGAACTGGTTGGCTAAATCCCGAAAAGCCTCAGAGACGGCATAGGACGCCGTCACGTGCTCCTCAAGAACCCGATTCCGGATCGGATCCAGGAGGGCCTTGTCATGAAGCAAGCCGATGTGGAATTCGAAAATCTTGGCCGGCTCGGAGCCCAGTTGCTCCGCGACCCGGGCCCGGTCCTCATCAAGATCGGCCCGAGCGGACGCAACAGCCTGCTCAAGCCTTTGAAGCTCCTTTGGGACTTCATGCTCCGGGACTTTGTGATATGGCACGCGTTCCTGGACCTCGTCGAGGATAAACGCCTGCCCGATCACCACGCCGGGCGAAACCGGGATTCCCTTGATAACTTCCATCAATGCAAATTCAAATAAGAGCCGGACTTTTCAAAGGGGAGACAACCCAGCTAGTGGAAGCGGCTTTGAGTATACACGAACCGCCTAGGCACACGGTCAAAATCCGTTAATCTGGGTAATGGAACCCGAAAAACGGGGTTTTTCACTCAAAAAACGACTCAATCCACTTCCAAATCCAAGGCGGATGAATTCTTGCCGAAGGCCTCGGTTGGTCGCGAAACCCCATTCCAGAGGTAATACGCCGCCGCTTTGATGTCATCCACGATCACCATGAAGCAAGGCAAGACCAGAAGAATCAACCCCGTGGCGCTGATCAGGCCAAAGGCAATGGAAATGGCCATTGGGATCAGGAATTTGGCCTGAAAGGACTGTTCGAGCATCAATGGCGTCAGGCCAAGAACGGTGGTGATCGTCGTGAGAAAGATTGGCCTCAGGCGTGCCCGACCAGCTTCGATCAGGCCATCAGCGAGGTTCATGCCTTCATCGCGTTTGACGTTGTAGAACTGGACGAGAATGAGTGAATCGTTGACCACGATCCCGCTGACCGCGACAAAGCCGATCATGCTCAGGAAGGTAACCTCGTACCCCATGATCCAGTGACCCCAGATGACGCCGATGAGACTGAAGGGAATCGCGAGCATGACCGCGATCGGCTGGGTGTAGCTGCTGAACAACCAGGCCAGAATCACGTAGATCAAGATCAGCGCCGTCAGAAAACCGATTGGCAGCGAGCCGAAGGCCTTGGCCATCTGTCTTTGCCGGCCCACCAGTTCAAGCTCGACTCCTGGATACTCGATCTCCAACTGATCGAGCAATGGCTGTAGCTGAGGCATGATCGACTCGGGACTGATAGATGTAATCGTGTCGGCGACAACGGTCACGGCGCGTTTGCGATCGACCCGGTTGATCGTCGAATAGCTCGTCGCTTCCTTCAGCTCAGCGATCTCGCTCAAGGGAACCCGATTGCCCATCGGGCTGATGAGCCGCATGTTCTCGATCGCGTAGAGATTACGCCTCGACGATTCATCGAGCCTTACCCGCACGTCGATATCCTCACGCTGCGCCGAAAAGACGTGGGCGTCGAAACCGAACAAGGCGCCACGTACCTGAAGGGCCACATCCGAAACCGTGAACCCCAACGCCGCAGCTCCGGGCTTGAGACTGATCTGGACCTCACGCTGGCCCTCGTAGTTGTTGTTGACGATGCCAAACACACCTTCGAACTCCGCCAGGCCCTGCTCGATGCGGGCCACGACCTCGTTCACGTCTTCGGTATCGTCACCCTTGACCGCGATGGAGATGTCCGGGTCATTCATGCCTCCGGAAATCTCCGTGAAGCTGATGCTGTCCACCCCGGCCAGTTCGTTTGTCGCGATCCGGATCTTGTCGATGACTTGCGATGATTCGATCGTGCGCTCTTCGACGGGATACAGCTCCATGAACATCTGTGCCAGGTGCGTCCCACCTCCATTCGAAAGATTGGTATTCAAGTTTCGACTATCGCCAATGAGCGTCGAGATTGAAACCACTTCGTCTTTCTGGAGTCGCGCGATCCGCTCGATTTCCTCCACGATGACTCGGGTTTCCTCGAGGGCCGTGCCGATGGGCATCCGCACATCGATGACGACGGTTTCAGCATCCGAGGGAGGGAGAAAATTGAAGATCAAACGCCCCCCCGCGAACATGCTGACGCTCATGATGACCAGAGCGATGGCGACGGAGACACTGATGTATCGATAATGCAGCGAGGCCTTGAGCAGCCTGGCATAGGCGGGCACGATCTTTTCGAAAATGATCCGGTCGCGCCACGCTTCGGCATTGCGGAGCATGGTTCCGATTCTAGTGGGGGTTTGCTTGTCTCGATTCACCAGACTGTGGCCCATGTGACTGGGCAGGATGAGCAATGATTCAACGAGGCTCATCGCCAGCGCGCAGGCGACGACCATGGGCAACGCCCCAAGCAGGTCGCCAATGCTGCCCTTGACAAAGGTCAAAGGCAGGAACGCCACGATACTGGTCATCACCGTCGCCACCACGGGCCAGAAGACCTCTTCTGTGCCCTTGATGGCCGCTTCCAATGATGGCTCGGCGCGATCGTGTCTGGCCTGAATATTTTCCGCGACGACGATTGCATCATCGACCAGCAGGCCCATCACCACGATGAGTCCGAACATGGTGAGCAAGTTCAGTGATATCCCGGTCCAGCTCATGATCATGAGCGTGCCGCAGATGGCGGTTACGAGACCGACACCCACCCACAGGGCGACCCGCCAATTCAGAAACAGCAGCAGCGTCCCGAACACGAGAACCGCCCCCCACATGGCGTTCCTCAAGAGCAGGTCGAGACGTCCCTCGATAAATCTCGCAAGATCGGTATGCGTGGCAAGATCTGTCTTGGGAGGCAACGGGTTGATGTTGTTCACCCCCATCTCATAGGCGGTTTTCGTACCCGGATTCAGCAACAGGTTGAGTGTGCTGCGATCGAGCGGCTTCTGCAAACGCCCTCGTGTATAAGCCCTGACCATTTCGGCGATCTTCACCGCATCCTGATCGCCGACCCGAAAGACCGTCATGCTCGCCGAAGGCCCCGAATGGTCTTTCGTGCTGAATCGCGTGATGAGTTGCTCATCGACGTAGTACTCGCGGACCGTGGCGATGTCACCCAGACGCAGCGTCGAACCATCTGGGTTGGCCCGGATCACGATCTGTCGAATCGCGCCGCTGCGCTCCTCCACGCCCATCGTGCGCACGTTGATGTTGCCGACGCCCGTGCGGACGGATCCACCGGGTATGTCCACCATCCATTCGTGGATGGCGTCACTGATGCGAGGCAATCCCAGCTTGTATTTCACGAGCGTCTCATCAGCGACATCGACGCGGATCTCG
>JAPULD010000504.1 GCA_027295365.1 Planctomycetota bacterium | reverse complement strand
CTGGATGCTTGAATTCATACCCCGATTCCTTTGCTTTTTCGGGAATGATGCACTGGCTCATCGTGACGGTTTTTGCAAATTCACCGAGTACGATCCGGAGGCCGAACTTTGGAGCCGGAAGCCAGCAGGGGCGATGAATCGCCTTGCCCAGAGCTCGTGAGAATTCAAGATTCGAGATGGGCTTGGGAGCCACCACATTGATCGGTCCTCGAGCAGACTCGTGGGTGAACGCGAGATCGAACATCCCGATGAGATCACGCCAATGGATCCATGACATGGATTGACGACCCGAACCCATCGGCCCCCCAATAAAGAATTTGAAAGGCTTCAACATCTCCCGCAAGGCACCGCCTTCGGGATCGAGCACGACGCCAAGACGCATCAGCGCAACCCGAGTGTGCTCACATGCAGCGTTCCTGGCCTCGGCCTCCCACTTCACACACAGCTGGGCAAGGAAATCGGCTCCCGGCGATGCATGCTCGTCAGTCGGCGTTGCGCCGGTCTCGCCATAGAAACCGATAGCCGAACTGCTCACGAGGACACTCGGTTTGCGAGTCGACATCTTGATCGCGGCCGATACGTTCCGAGTGCTGTAGATTCGGCTATCGATCAGCAACTTCTTGTATGCACTCGTCCAGCGTCGATCGGCCACCCCTGCCCCCGCAAGATTGACCACCACATCACATCCATCAACCTGCGCTTGCCATGCGCCTTCCTTCGACGGATCTCCACAAAGAATGTGCAGTCGATCCGAGGCATCATTCGAGCCAAAAAGGGGCGACTTGCCTGAACTTCGAGTCAAGGCAATGACCTCGTCGCCTCGCTCCAGTCGATCGGCCACCAATCGCCTTCCGATCAGGCCGGTCGCTCCGGTGATGAAAATGCGCATGAAACAAGCACTCGTACACGTTCACTCGAAACCAAGGAACAGTTTACTCGATCATCGAGCCGACAACGCCTTGGCCCGATCAAGCACCGCATCGATCATGGGTTCGGTGAGACGACCCGTAAACGTATTCTGCTGACTGACGTGATAGCACCCCAGCAGGTGGTACGATCCGATCAGCACCTCGGCCCCATGGCCAAATTTCGGTTTTGGGCGAGGAACGGTCTCACCCAATTCGCTCAGGATGCGAATCGCCACATTCCAGCCAATTCCCCCCAGGGCGAGCATCAGGCGTGGCTGCAAGGCAAGCACCTCATCCTGGAGATAACTCCGACACGCGTCGAGTTGGGTCGGCGTCGGCTTGTTGCCGGGTGGGGCGCAACGCAGCGGAGCCGCGATATAGACGCCCTTGAGCGTCAGGCCATCGTCGCGATCCGTGGCGTGGGATTGATTGGCCAGCCCGGCCCGGTGCAAGGCGGCGTAGAGAAAATCTCCCGATCGATCCCCCGTGAACATACGCCCCGTCCGGTTGGCCCCGTGCGCTGCCGGCGCAAGCCCCACGATCAGGATCTTCGCCTGCCCATCACCAAACCCCGGGACCGGCTTGCCCCAATAGTCCCAATCCTGAAAAGATTTGCGTTTGGTCCTGGCGACCTCGGCGCAATATTCTCGCAGCTCGGGACATCGCTTACAACGGACGATCTTCTGGTTGATCTGATCGAGCTTATGTCGAGTCATCGGATTGGGTGACAGGGTCCTCAGGAACCGCCAAAGGCGTGAGGCTTATCCCTCCCGAAGCATCGACCTGAAGTTCATAGATTTGATTCACCCGGACCGGCTTGTAGACCGCCTCGCCCTGGGCGACCCGCACTTCCATCGATCGGGCCAGATTCTCATCGGTCGCGAGTTGCCAGAAATGATCCCAGATCTTCTGCTCGAAAAGGCTGATTTCGCCCACCGCGTACCCAGGCGGGATCGCGCCGGGCGTATCGATGGGGAACCCATCGATTGGCGCCATGCGATCGGAATAGATCCTTCGCAGCAGGACAAGAGTCCGGCCATAAAGCGGATGACCCTGGGCGATGTTTTCGTGGTCGAATTTCACCGTCCAGGCATCGACAAAGAGCATATCTCCCGGAATGGTGAACTCCTGGCGAGCGATCTCCCCCCCATCGTCATCAAGCTCAATCAGTCTGATCGTGGTTTCCTCGATGTTGCCATTAAGGGCCACGATCTGGTCGAGAATCTCGATATGGGCCAGACGCTTGGAGCGGCTCAGCCGTGTGACCATGTCCTTGTGATCCTTGACCTTCTGTTCCAGCTCGGAATTGACCGCTTCGAGATGGGCCATGGCTCGACTATGCTCAGTGGTTTTCACCTGCCAATAGCCGGCCATGAGCAAGGCAACCAGCACGATTGAGGTGATTCCGGTTCGTATGACTGCAATCATGAAGACACCAATGTGCAACTCAGGAATGGCGAACAGCTCTCATCGGCAAACATGAAGCGAGCAGGCCAATCGACCGATAACGAGTAAGCCTATGCCTGAAACTCGTCAATTCCGCCAACTCGCTTCATTGCTTGTTGGGATCGCAGCCCTTGGAATGTCACCCGGCCAAGTCTGGTCCCAGTCCATAACCGCCTTGGAGGGGTTGCCGGACCTGGATCCGTCAAATCTCGCGTCATTGACCCGGACAATCCGTGTTTTTGACTTTGAAGAGGCACAGCAACGCCTTGTCGAATTCCCGGACAACTTCTTCAGGCGATCCGGACGCACTGGGGCCTCCGCCGAGGGTTTTCCCCCTTTTGGATCCATGAGCCTGTCCCGGGACACCTCCTTCAGCGGAAACTGGTCTTTCAAATTCGAGCTCGAAGGGGGCTCGATGGCAGCGAGAACATTTGATGGCATTCTGCCCATCCTGCCATACGCTGATTATGCCGTGACAACCCGGATCCGGACTAAAGGATTGGTCCACGCCAGAGCCCGGGTCGTGGCGTGGATCAACGACAAGCATGGCGAGATCATCCCCGGCAGTCGTGTGGAGAGCCCATTGCTCCACACCCCCGAGACCTGGGAAACAGTGTCCATTGAAATCAGAGGCCACGATGCACAGGCGGCGGACCTGATCGTTGAATTGCAGGTCCTTCAACCAAGGCAATTTCTCAGTCAAGAAGCCGATCTGAGCCTTCCGATCTTTGAAGACTTTTTCGGTGCAGTGTGGTTCGACGAAGTCCGCGTGCTGCATCTGCCTCAAGCTGAATTGAGGTGCCAAGGCGAGTCCAGAATCATCATCCGGCCCGATCGTCCCGAACTCTCGATCCTGGTTCGCGATCACGCAAGTGAGCCGCTCGTGTCGAATCTGATGGTCTACGACCTTGATGGAAGGCTCGTCTTCGAGGAGACCTATGGCCCTTCACAAGGAAAGCAAAGCCGGAACGTCACGTTGCCAATCGATGATTGCGGCTGGTACCGAGCCGTGCTTCTGGTCCATTCTGGGGGCGCCTTGACGGGACGACGATGGCTCGATTTTGCCATTGTCTCTGACGAGACGCGAACGCTCATCACGAGCCAGAATCGTTTCGGGGTGGTTTTACCGAATCGTTCCATGAATCGATTGTCGCAAGTGGCGGACCTGATCAGCCATCTGAAAGTTGGCCAGGTGGTCTTACCCGTCTGGACTCGGCGCATGGACCAACCCGGACGCGCCGAAAGTCTGGAGCGACTTCGATATCTCATCCCCAGACTGCTCGATCGAAACATTGACTTGACGTTCGCGCTTAATGAACTCCCCTCGGAGCTCGCCCAGACTTTGGGTTTGGATCCCCACCAAGTGATCGAGATGTTTCGCGAAGACCCCGCGATCTGGCGTCCCTATCTAGAACCTCTGCTTGTCAATTTCGGTTTGGAGGTCCAGCGCTGGCAGATCGGGGCCACCGGTTCGTCTGACTATTTGATGAGTCATGTGGATGGTTCGCTTCTCGTGAATGCCCGGAAGTCGATGAGCCAGTTCATTGCCGATCCTCAATTGTTCGTTCCCTGGCCTGCCGAGCATGCGCTCCCGTCCCGGACGGCCATCGAGTCGATTCAC
>JAPULD010000503.1 GCA_027295365.1 Planctomycetota bacterium | reverse complement strand
ATCGGTGGGGTGCCGGCCTGATGGACCTGTCTGCGATCTTCATCGATCAGATTCCCATCGTTTCCTGCGATCTAAGGGTAAAGTCGTTGAGCTTCGTGCCGATGCCGATGATTCCGAACTCCCCCGTGGACATCACAATCGTAATCGAGAATGTCGGCATCGCTGTCGTTGAGGACTTCTGCGTCGATTGGGAGCGGTGGTACTTCGGACCGAATGCCTTCCCGACGAAGCACTTTCCGATCGGTGGCGGGCCCGAACGAAACGCTCAAGGGTTGCTGATGCCCGGCAACACACGAACCTTCCAGCGCTCCTGGACGCCCGGCGTTTCAGACAATCTGCCCTTCGATGGCACGAGTTGCTTCTGGGGCCGCGTCATTGCCCTGTGTGATACCAATGTTTCCAACAATCAGCGCACCGTCAACACGCATCTTGATTCATTGACCATCGGCGGACGAAGCGCGAGTGGCGGGACAGGCGGGGATATTAGTGAAGTTGAGTTCCGCCTCGGACATGATCGGTTCGGCGTCGTGAACATGCAGGTCACGCTCCTGAATCCGGATCCGAGCAACTGGCTTGCAGAATTGGACATCGAAGGGCAAGTTGGGCAAACTCTCGTGATCCCCGTTGACAATCAGGAGTGTGCCGTCTGGGGATTCCTGAGAACGACCCGTCTCACGCCGACCGCGGCCTCCGTGGAGATCACCGTGTCGGCATCGGATGGAGCGGGCGCTCCCTTGGGCGACATGACAATCTTCGTGGTGTCGGGCGACGCAACTGTCGCTTGCTGTTTTTCAGGAGACTTCTGCGCGGAACTTACTCGGGCTGATTGCGCCAATGCCGGGGGTGTGCCTGACGACCAGGCGGCAGACTGCAATCGGAGCTCCGGCGCCTGCACGCCGCAACGCTGCAGTGATCCCGGCGACATGAACGGCGACGGTCTGTTCAACGGTGAAGACTTGCAGGAGTTCATCGATTGCCTTCTCAGCGCGGTCCCCAACTGCATCTGCGCAGACGTGAACCTCGACGGTATGCTCGACGATGGAGACGTCCCTGAAATGGTCGACCGGATGCTGATCGCGACGGCGTGTCCGTAGCCAGGGAAGGTGCTTGGCCATGCCGGACGGCTCATCCAGGACTTGCTCACCCTGAGCCGCCAGGATCGAAATGATCCGGACGTCCCAACCTGCCGGCGTGAGTCTGATTGAAGGGTCTCACTCAACCGCGTGGAAGCGCCTTGCCTAACGCCTCTTGCGTAATTCTGATCGGATAGTCATCAGAATCTTGCAGTACCGCCATGCAGGCGGTGCGTCTTTGGCCTGATGGTGATCCGGCCGAAGGGTGAGATCGCCTGTCGATAACAGCACTTCCCGCACCTCGGGGTTCTGTCTGACTTTGCCCCATGTAGCTTCGACGATGAGCTTGTAGTGGTCACCTTTCTCCTGCGTCCAATACTTCATCTGTTTGCCTTCAAACGTGACCCAATCTATCCCCAGCGCATTCATGTTAGCGGTGGCCAGATCGCCTGCTGCCTTGGCCTACGTTCCGATCATCTGAGAAACCTCTTTGCGCGTATACTTCCAGGTGATGCCCGGAATCTTCGCTCGTGGATCGTCAAGGCCTTCCGGGTATTTCATCATTTGCCAGAAGCCTTCGAGGCTCGGGTAGCATCGGCCGCGATAAACAAACGGCGAGGGAGAAAAGTTGGAGAGTAGGCCGAGTTCGTTGCGTTTCGAGACAATGACTTCACCTGGTGCTGCGGCCTGAGGAAGTACTTCCCATGACGCAGCCTCCGCTTCGGGGACAGGCTCCCACCAATGGGACGGATAGCAAGATGCTTGGATGTGACGTCCCGAGTCCGGCGAGAGAGCGCTCGGGCTTGTACAGCCGGCAAACCAGATACCCGTGGAAAAGGCAAGTACAAACTTGGCGCTCCTCATCGAAAGCTCCTCCCGGTAGCCTTGCCCATTCTAGACTCCCGCCTGCCCGCGGCCATCCTCTCCCATTACGTGCGAAGTCGATCGGGAATCATGCTCCTCCAGGCCGACTTCATCGCGAGATGTAGTCGCAATCGGGCTCTGCCGCGCGGCGTGGTTTCGCCAATCGCTCTCCGGCGCTTCCGGTGTTCCAACAGCAACAGAGACCCCGGGTGCGTAGCGTTAGAGTGTTCGGATGTCCCTGCCGTGCTCGGTCAGAGCCTCGCCCGACGGTTTCTCAATCGTGGACGTCCTGTATGGCTCACCTGAAGTAGCCTCCCGCCGCCGGGAGGTCGCTCGGATTGCCTTAGACTAACATAGCAGGTGGTGCCATCGGCAGGGGCAGGCCACCCCTCCTGAGCAGTGGGCGAAGATTTTCGTTTTCCGGAGACTCGGGGCAGGAAAGCCTTAGGCACAGACCTTATCAATGCTTATGTCACCAAGGTACACCGAGCAACGCACCGCGATCCGGTCGTGTACGGCGCGTTTCTAAAGGTCCTGAATCTGTTGGCGCCACCGGCGAGCTTGTTCCATCCACGCATTCTATGGCGGGTGCTCCATGGCGGCAGGAATTAAGCACTGGCCCAAGTTCGTGGTAGTGAAGCGGCAAGACCCGCGAGGCGCAGTCGAGGTTGTTCGCCCATCGCTTCTAAGATAGCCCGTAGCAGACATGGGCCTCATTGGGGAACGAACTCATCTAGTCGTCCGTGCTCGGGGGCACGCTCTTCGGGTTGCGAGTGCTCGACCGCCGACCGGCAAGGCGGTCGTCATGGATTTTTGGAAACGCGACCGTCTTCGTGTGTGTCGACGGCGCGCGTGCGGAGTTGGCGGAATAGGTACTTCATGTCAATCACGCCGCCAATCGTGAACCATATTGTCACGACAACGGCGCAGCCGAGAATGAACCACGTCCATCCGTGCCAGTAGGCCAGCCAGAAGTCGGCGGGGACATCGCCCGTGAGGTGGTAGACGGTGAGCACGATGAAGATGATCGTCCAGAGCAGCGGCCAGCCGAGTGTCACGTAGGCGACCAGACGATCGCCGCCGGTGAACTCTCTGCTAAAGCCGAGCTTCTCCCACCAAGTCCGGGCATCCTTGTAGGAGAGCGGAGACTCGCCGGGGATCGCGTACTCGCCGCGGTGCAGGAGGCGGTCCATATTGTGTGTGGCTCTGGTTCCCAGCAGCGAGACGAGCACATAGACACCGGACGCCAGCACGATTGCCAAGAAGCTCATCACTTGACCGGTCAGGAAGAAATCGGGCTGGACTTGCTTGATGATGATCCCCGCTAACGACGTACTCATGCCGGTGATCATCGCCGCCCAGGCCGCCGAGGTCGTCCCTCGCTTCCAGTAGAGTCCCCCGATGAACGCAGAGCCGGCGCCGCCCACGAATACGGAGGCCGTCAAGGCGCAGAACATGGCGATGTACTGCGTATGGCGAAAGACCAAGCTCACCAGGAAGATGAACACAGCTACGGCGAGGATCGAGAGTCGTAGCAGCCATAAGTGCTGCTCGGGTGTAAAGGGCCTCTTGCGAAATGGCAGGATCACATCCTGCACCAAGATCGTGCCCCACGAGTGAAGGTAGGTATCATTCGTGCTGATGAAAGCGCCCAGCATCGCGGCGCACGCCAGGCCCAGCAAGCCGGTGGGCAGCATCACGCTCAACGCCAATGGAGTACGGAGTTGGTTTTGCAGCGTCTCCTTGACAGCCGGGGACGACGCATCAATCGCTTCGAGCGATTGAGTCACGATGGCAGCCTGCGTCGCATAGTCCGGGTGTTGCATCAGCGTACGCACGCACACAGGCAGCACCACCACGATCAGGATCAGCACACGGAAGCGCCACGGAATAAGCATGTTTGCCATCTTGGCTTCGTGAGCACTTTTGGCCGAACAATTGTAGCCCTGCGTGCCCTGCCAGCCCTTGGCGCAATAAAACAAGATGATGACGCCAATGAGATAGTACCAGAAATCAAAGTGCTTCTCATCTCCCAGGTCGAATGGATCGACCATCGACTGCCCGGCCGGAGCCGCCATCATCACGTGCGAGATCTGGTCCCAGCTAAACGTCATCAGAAGAAACAGAATGATGACAATGAACGCGACATTGCAGACGATGCCCTGGATGAAGTCGGTCACCATGACGGCAATCTGCCCGCCCATGAACAAGAAAAACAGCGATATTCCCAGCAGCGCGATCATGAGCAATGGGTAGGTTGCGATCTCAAACCCTACCAGTGCG
>JAPULD010000502.1 GCA_027295365.1 Planctomycetota bacterium | reverse complement strand
CTCGCCCCACGGAAGAGCAGGCTCGTGAACTCCTGTCCTGGTATCGCATCGCCAAGGCCCATCGCGAGCAGATCGCGGAAACAAACCTCGCCCTGGTGCTCGCCATGGCCAAGCGAACCCGAATGAGCGAAGTGGATTTCGCGGATCTCGTCAGTGAAGGCAACATGGCCTTGCTCCGTTCGGTGGACAAGTTCGATGCCGATCGCGGTTTCAAGTTCTCGACCTACGCCTGTCGGGCGATACTCAAGGCGTTTTCGCGTCAGGGCATGAAGCTGAGCAAGTATCGTCAGCGCTTCCCCACGGATTTCGATCCGGCCATGGAGAAGTCCAATCATCTCGAAAACCTGCGCAAGACGCACGAGCAGGAGACTGCCGAGGAGGTCAAGAGCATCGTCATGAGCAATCATGCGAATCTGACCGGCGTCGAACAGACGGTGATCCATCATCGTTTCGGTATCGATGCGGGCGAAGAGGCGGATCCGCTGACGCTCGAGCAAGTAGGCCAGATCATCGGCGTCACCAAGGAGCGTGTCCGTCAGATCCAGAACAAGGCTCTTGAAAAGATCCGAAATGCCTTGCTGGAAAAGACCGGCGAACTCGAAGAGGACGAGAGCATCGACACCAATCCTTCAAAGAAATGATCGAGCGAATCGATTTGAGTGCAAAATTCAGGACCCCGGCTCGACGAAGCCGGGGTCTTTTTTATTGCCCATGAAGAATTCGGGGATGAAGCGAACTGGGCATCCGGCATCCGCTCAGGATGGAGTGGATGCCCTGTCAAGCAACAATCAAAAGCTCGCAGACCGCTTCGCCTGGCATGTCGGGGCTATGGATATGGAATGCATCAGTAGAAGATCCATGTTAAATTGATGGTGATCGATTTCAGGGTCAATCCATGACTATTGGCATTGAGCAGAGGGTGTCTTCTCCATATTCACGGGCCAAGGAATTCCTTCTTCAAAACGAGAATCGTGAATCTTGCATGGGAGTGCATCGTCCGATAGTCTCGGATGTTGACCTCAGGAGGAGAACGAAAGATGAATTATGTCAACTCTCGATTGTTGCGTCATGGAATGTCCGCGATGGTGTTTGCGGCTTGTGTGCTCATGGTATCGGCCGAAACGTACGGCCAGCGACGCCGAGGCGGCCCGGGGGGCCGGGGCGGAAAGCCACCCGGCGAGAATGGACAGGCTCCCGAATCCAAGGACAAGATCAAGCCATACGACGAGGTCATCCCCGAAGATGCCGAGACGACAATCGGTCTTTTTCGAACCCACGTCGTGGGCGACGATCTCTATTACGAGATCGCCCCCGATGCCTTGAACGTCGACATGCTGTGGGTGACCACGATCGACTCGACCACGGCCGGCGCGTCCTATGCTGGCATGCCGGTCCAGGACCGCGTGGTGCGTTGGGAGCAGCGGGGCGAACGCATCCTGCTGCGCGATGTGCGCTTCGCCATCCGCGCCGACACCGATGACTCCATTTCGATCGGGGTTCAGGAGTCGAACCTCGCGCCGATCATCAAAGTGTTCGATGTCGCGGCGTATGGCAAGGACAAATCGGTCGTCATCAAAGTGACGGACCTGTTTACGAAAGACGTCGATGAATTCAGCGCCAAGAGCAGCCTCAGCGCCGGAAACATGGACTCCGGTCGCTCGTTCCTCGAATCGGTCAAGGCTTTCCCCATCAATATCGAAGTGAAGGTGTTGGCCACGTACAACGCCGCCTCGCAAGGTGGCGACGGGGGCGGTCGGGGTGGCCGATTCGGCGGGGGCGGGGCGCCGTCGGGGCCAATCACCGCCAAGATCCATCACTCGATGGTCAAACTCCCTGAAAACAAGATGAAACCCCGCGTGCACGACGAACGGGTGGGCTTCTTCAGCGTCAGCTTCGTCGATTACGCGGATGACTCGAAGCATGAAGTGGACACGGTGCGCTATATCACCCGATGGCGACTGGAAAAGAAGGACCCCGACGCCGAACTCTCCGATCCGATCAAGCCCATCGTGTTCTACGTGGCTCGTGAGACGCCCGACAAGTGGAAGCCCTACGTCAAGGCGGGCATCGATCAATGGCAACCGGCCTTCGAGGCCGCGGGTTTCTCAAATGCGATCATGGGCAAGTATGCCCCCGATCCCCGCGAGGATCCGGATTGGGATCCTGAGGACGCACGGATCAGTTCCATCCGCTGGCTGGCTTCGAACATTCCCAATGCGTTCGGGCCTCATGTAAGCGATCCCCGCACCGGCGAGATCCTCGAAGCCGACGTGCGCATGTTCCACAACGTGATGAAACTGGTGCGCGACTGGTATTTCGTCCAGGCGTCGCCCAACGACGAACGTGCCCAGAAGCTGCCGATGCCCGATGAATTGATGGGTGAATTGATCCAGTTCGTGGTCGCCCATGAGGTGGGCCACTCATTGGGCTTCCCCCACAACATGAAAGCCTCGTCGAGCTATACCGTCGCGCAGTTGCGCGATCCGGAATGGACGAAGAACAATGGCACCGCGCCTTCCATCATGGACTACGCTCGGTTCAATTACGTCTGCCAACCCGGTGACGGCGCTGCGCTCATGGCCCGGATCGGACCCTACGATCACTTCGTGACGGAATGGGGGTATCGCCAGTTCGCTGATGACGAAGCGGACAAGACGGGGCTGGCGGAAATCGTCGCTCGACAACTCGAGGAGCCCATGTTCCTGTATGGCGGTCCCAATTCCCGTGAGGATTCAACCCAGCAGTCCGAGGATCTCACGAATGATGCCGTCGAGGCCACGACGTTGGGGCTTGCGAATCTTGAACGGGTCATGGAGTATCTCGTCGAGGCGACGTGCGATGAAGGCGAGAATTACGATCTGTTGGACAACATGTACAACGCCGTCTTCAGCCAGTGGAATCGCGAGATGGGGCATGTGATCAGCGTCGTCGGGGGCGTCAAGCAGGTGAATTTTAATTACGGCGACGCCGATCGACGTTTCTTTCCCAACGACCCGGACTACCAGCGGGCCGCTTCGAAATTCCTGATTGAGAACGCGCTGAAGACGCCCGAGAAGTTTCTCCGTGATGACGTCGAATGGCGGATCACCGCGAGTGGTGTGGCGGATCGCGTACGCAGAGCCCAGTTGAGGGTTCTTTCAGGCCTGATCTCGGCCCAGCGCCTCAAACGGATGGCCGAACACACGGAAGGCGTTGAAGGGGCGTATACACCATCCGATTTGCTGAGTGACGTTCGCAAAGGCGTGTTCGAGGAATTCACGCAGCGACGAACGAGTGTCGACGTCTATCGACGTGGCCTGCAGCGAGGGTATGTTGATCTGCTCGCTTCGGCGATGAATCCCCGCCCGCCCGCAGCGAATTCCAACATCCCAGCGCAGTTCCGTCGGAACTCTGGCGGTGGGGATTCAGATTTTCCCGCTCTGGCCCGGGCGGAATTGAACGCGATTCAGTCCCTGCTTGAACGTAAACGAGGCGGTGCCGAGGGTATGCTCGCGGCCCACATTGATGACCTCGTGGCCCGCATCGACAAG
>JAPULD010000501.1 GCA_027295365.1 Planctomycetota bacterium | reverse complement strand
ATCACTTCTCCACCTCCGACAGTCTTGACGCCAGCGAGATCGCCTTCGTGGTCGACGACCAGGACGCCTCGGCCCGGACGCTGAATCGCGATCTGGGGCTGGACGTCTATCCGAAGGGTGAAACGTTCTGGTGGGCGATGGGCGACGAATCGGGGTTGCTGCTGTGCATCCCCAAGCGGGAGTGGGGGACGGACCCGAAGAAAAAGGTGACGTTCGACGTCTTCCCCACGCAGGCGACGATCAAGGGAGCCACGCCCAAGGACTACACTCTTGGAAATCTCCCCTACGACATCAAAGTCACGTGACAGAAGGAGTAGGGCCATGGGACATCGTTGCGATCGACGCGAATTCATCGCCGGCGCGAGCGCCTCGGCGATTGCGTTGGCCATGCATGATCAACTAGCCTTTGGATTCCCGAGTCAGGATCCCGTGGTGAAGGCCGCCTCCCCGGGGGAGGCCCGGTTCCGAACCATGAGGCTGCATACCGCGGCGGATCTTGGCGAGATGAAGCAGTTCTATCAGGGGCTGCTGGGGTTTGAGGTCCTGGACGAGCAGGATGGGGAGATCACCTTCAAGGCGGGGCTGACCAAGCTCACGTACATGACGACGACGAAAGAGTACGACCGACCCTGGTATCACGTGGCGTTCAACATTCCCGAGAACAAACTATGGAAGGCCCGGGAATGGCAATTGCAGCGTACGCCCCTCAAGCAGCGAAGCCCCGGCTCGATGACGCATCCGGACTATCCCGATGTGGCGAATTTCTGGAAGTGGAACGCCGAGTCGGTGTTCTTCTGGGATCCCGCGAATAATTTGCTCGAGTACATCGCGAGGCACGATCTGGACAATGCCGCCCCGGGCGAGTTCACATCAAAAGACATTCTTTACGCCAGCGAACTTGGTTTCATGGTCGAGGATGCCCCCGGAATGGCGAAACAAGTCGAGAAAGCCCTCTCGTTGAATCCCTATCGTGAAGGCAACGCCAGGCTCACGCCAGTGGGCGATGAATATGGCTTGTTGTTGATCTTCGGCAAGGGCCATCACTGGCGGATGAGCGACGGCTCAACCCGACCCACGGACGTCTATCCGGCGCAGGTGACGATTCAGGGAGCCAAGCCGATGAAGTACGAGTTCGAGGGGTATCCCTATCGTGTCGAGGTCGTCTGATTCGGAAGCGGGAAGCGAAATATTCGTACCAGTCCCGTTTTCTTCGCGTTTTCTTCGCCATATATCACCCTCGAAACCGATGCGAAGTGAGAACTCTCACGAGAGACTCAGTCGGAGGACGAGGAAAGACACATGTTCGATGCACACCTGGCACATCTGCTTTTGCTGGTCATCTCGGGCATGGGCGGGCACGAGCCGACGGCGGAGGCGAACGGCGTCGACGAGGACGTCCTTGCACGCCTGACCCGACTCACGCTGCAGTACGTGCCGCCGCCCGATCCTGCATTGTCCGACGCGCTCGACTCCCTCCAGCCCTCTCCGTGGACGCTGAACACGTACGCCTCGGCGTCGTTCGGCGACTCGGGCAAAGGCGAGCAGTACGCCGCCCACGTTGGATTCAGCTACGCCCTCGACGACGACGTGTCGCTCGGAATCGACTTCTTCGGCGGGTACGTGCGTTCCGGGATTGATGACAACGGCGGCGTGGTTGGCCTCGATATTGTCTATCGCCACCACTTCCTCAAGAGCGAGGATGAGCGGAAGACCCTGTTCTTCAACGCCGGCGGCGGGCTGCAGCAGGCATCGACGAACTTCAGCGGCGAGCGCCACTTCAACTTCCGCGGGCTCATCGGGTTCGGCGCGACGTTCCAACTCGACGGACAGGCTCGCCTCATGCTCGGCGGGAATTACCTCCACATCTCCGACGCGGGGATCAAGGGCGGCCGCGGCGGGTTCGACGGTGCGATGCTCTACGCCGGACTGACGTTCCCGTTCTGAGTCGAACGCGCGAGCCATGACGAAGTCTGTGGTCAGGTGCGCGCGGTGACGAGGCCTTCAAGCTGTTCACGAAAGTCGTCACCCGGGGCAAGGCCATCGAGGATCCCAACACGAATGTCTACCAGCAGCACATCAACCGGGAGATGGGGAAGATCGGGAACGCGATGTGAGAAGGTCTCGGCCGGGGGGGTGCGGGGCGGGCGACGTTCGGGACGCGTATGATGACGTCCTGAACGGAGCCGAATCTATGGACCTGACAATTCTGGATCACGTCCTCGTCGCGATGCTCTTCATCGTTATTCCCGTGCTCAGCGTGACCGATGATCGCAAGTTCAAGTCGCAACTCGGCGCCGGTCGGCCGAACGCGCGACTGGTCTACTACCGGAGCATCATGGCCTGGAGTTGGGGCCTCACGCTCGTCGTCGCCGCGCTCTGGATGATGAACACACGCGGCATCACGCAACTTGGATTCGGTTTCGAAACCGGGTGGGGCTTCTGGATCGGGCTCGCGCTGACCATCCTCGTGTGCGCGCTGATGATCTACCAGCTGTTCGCCCTGCGGCGCGATCCGGAGAAATTGAAGGAGGCGGCGGCCCCGTTCGAATCGGTGAAGGACATGCTGCCCCACTCCGACCGGGAGGCGAAGGAGTTCGCGGCACTCTCAATCACGGCGGGAATCACCGAGGAGATCATCTACCGCGGCTACTTGATGCTGTACATATCGGCGGTCGTTCCCGTCGGAGGGATGTGGCCCGCCGCGTTTTTATCGTCGCTCGCCTTCGGTCTCGCCATGGCCGGTCTCTACCTGCTCACCGGATCGATCTGGCTGCTGATCGTCCTCCACGCGGTGATCGACCTGGTCAGTGGCAGCCTAGGCCGAGCGGCGTTCGCCGCGGGCGAAGCGGCCCCCGAGACGGATTGATCCGCGAGCGGGATGGGATCTAAATTCAATTCGTATTGTTTCGCTCTCGTTAAAGACCATTGTCCGTGCCGTTGTCAATGGCTCGGTCGACCAAGGCTTCCGCCGGCCAACCCGGAACCGGATTCTTGATGATTTGCATTGCATTGAATCCCAGAGGCGATATGCATCACATTGATGTGAACAGTAACCAGACAATGAGGGCATTTGCGTGTGGCAGGCATTGGGGTTCCCTCCGAAAAAGTACGTCCAGTGACTATTTCTCCGGACACAGGGCCTTGTCCAAAACTTCCAATCCCTCGGGCCAGTTCTCCGCATGTCCATCTCGGGACTCTTCATTGCAGAAGCCCGACCCCGGATCAACCGACACGAAGTGTGACCTCACCCGGCACGATTCTTCGAGAAGGTCTCCACCCCTGCCTAGACAATCGTCGCCGCGATGCCCATTGAAGTACGATATCTGGCCAATGAACCTTTCACTCCCACGCAATGTCAATTAGGACGCAAACCATGAGTGACCCCTTTGCTCCACGCGTCGGCGGAGTCCTCAGCGCCGACATCGCCGTTCCCGAACACGAACGT
>JAPULD010000500.1 GCA_027295365.1 Planctomycetota bacterium | reverse complement strand
CTTATTGACCCTCCTCGCTGCATGGGGCGCGTGTTCGTAAAAGCAAGCGGTCGCTATGGAATTGTCAATCGTTCCATCGCTCTTGATCTGTCCACCCAGCGGGTCAACTCATTTGGCATACTTCCGGCGATGGAACCATTGTTGAAGAGTGGCGTCAATGACGAGTCGGGCGTTGTCAATTCCTGACCCGAAGTGGTCGTCGCGACCATCAACAGGAATACATCAACACTCATTCCGGCCTATCGATCAATCTATTGATGGCGCAGGGGGGCAATTTCATGAACCGGTTTTAAAATGTCTCCGGCCTCCCTGGTATTTTCAGGGTTTTTCCTCTCATCCGACAAAAAAATATTGAGGCCGACACGAATCCTTCCAAACCGTCATGAGAATCGGGAAAGTGCCTTGTTGCCTCCGGGAGAATGCCTGATAATGATGCTGGAAACGGGACAGTTGGTCGGAAGGGACAGTGATGTCGAACTTGTCAGATCAAGCCGGGGCGGAGCGGGTCACCACGCTGCTCAAAGCGATCGGGACCGGTGATCGACATGCAGCTTCGGAACTGCTGCCCCTCCTCTATGACAATCTCAGGCAACTGGCGGAATACAGGCTTGCACGACTAGCCCCAGGGCAAACCCTTCAGCCCACGGCCCTGGTCCACGAGGCATACCTCAAGCTGGTGGGCGATGCGGACCCCGGGTGGGACAATCGTGGTCATTTCTTCGGTGCTGCCGCCCAGGCCATGCGCGAGATTCTCGTCGATCAGGCCCGCCGCAAGGGTCGGATCAAGCACGGCGGGGAACGAAAACGGGTCGAGTTGCCGCCGCATCTTGCCGCCTCGGCTGACGGAAACGAGCCAAACGAGGAAATTCTGTCGGTCGATCGGGTGCTTGATCGGATGAAGAAGGAACATCCCCGTCAAGCCGAGATCGTCCTGTTGCGTTTTTTCGCCGGGTTGACCAACGAACAGACGGCCGAAGCACTAGGCGTGTCCTCACGCACGGTCGAGCGCGACTGGCGATTCGCCCGAGCATGGTTGTTGAACGCGATGCGCGCTGATTCAGGGCCATTCGCATCCGGATGATGAATGGGAGATTCCCATGAGCCAGACCCATAATGAACGTTTGGATTCGTTGTTCAGTGAGGCCGTCGAATTACCCGCCGCCCGGCGAAAGGCCTTCCTCGACAAGCAATGCGGCAAAGACTCGTCACTTCGCCGTGAAATCGATGCCTTACTCGACTGCGATGAGGCGCAACCGGAGAATTTCCTCAACTCTGTCAATTCATCGCTGGGAAGTTCGATCGCCATGCCTCAACCCGGCACCCTGCTTGACGACCGATATACATTGACTCGAGTACTTGGCGAGGGCGGCATGGGCGTGGTGTATTTGGCCCAACAGGATCACCCCAGCCGTACTGTCGCGTTGAAACTGATTCGGGCCGGCGTCACATCGCAACAGATGCTCAGGCGATTTGAACTGGAGACCCAGGTCCTCGGACGATTGAATCACCCCGGTATCGCCCAGATATTCGAGGCGAGCACCTTTGACGACGGGACCGGGGCGCGGCCATTCTTCGCGATGGAATACGTCGACGGAGTGTCGTTGAACAAGTACATCGACGAGAAGGGACTCAACATTCGATCGCGACTGGGACTCTTTACCTCGATTTGCGAGGCCGTCAATCATGCCCACCAGAAGGGCATCATTCATCGCGACCTCAAGCCTGGAAATATTCTCATCACTGCGACTGGTCAACCCAAGATTCTCGACTTCGGCGTGGCCCGAGCCACGGATTCGGATTTGCAGATCACCACTCGACAGACGGATCTCGGGCAGTTGATCGGGACGTTGCCTTACATGAGTCCGGAACAGGTCGAAGGCCGATCCGGCCACGTCGATGGGCGGTCGGACGTCTATGCGCTGGGGGTCATCCTCTACGAGATGCTGGCGTCGAAGCTGCCTTACGATCTTGGCGATCAGAATCTGGCCGGGGCGGCGCGAGTCATCAGCGAAGTGGAGCCTTCCCCGCTCAGCACCATCAGCCGCGTGTATCGGGGAGACTTGAGCACGATCACGCTGAAGGCGCTGGAAAAGGATCCGCAACGTCGCTACCAGTCGGCGGCCGACCTGGCGGCGGATGTAAAACGCTACCTCAACGACGAACCGATCGTGGCGCGACGAGCCACGACCTTCTACCAGCTCCGGAAGTTCACTCGTCGCAACAAGGCGCTGGCCGGTGGCATGGCGATCGCGATGGCGGCGCTGTTCATCGGGACGATCCTGGCGAGCACCCAGGCCGTTCGGGCCACCCGGGCCACCCGGCTCGCCGACAGTCGCAAGATCTTCGCCGAGGAGGAGACGGCCATCGCCAACGCCGTGAATGATTTCCTTTCCGACATGCTCGGATCCGTCATGCCGGATGAAGAGGGCGGCGACGTCACGGTGCGCCAGGTGCTCGACGATGCGGCCCAGCGAATCGACGACGGGACCAGTCGACCCCGTCGGGTGGAAGAAGCGATTCGAATGACGATCGCCAAAAGTTATTTACACCTATCCCAGTACGAGCCAGCCGAATATCAGGCACGGATCTGTGTGGTACTGGATGAAGAAGAATACGGTCACATGAACGCGGAAACGGCCGAAGCGCTGCAGATGCTCGGCATGATCGAAACACAGTTAGGGCGTTATGACGATGCGGAAAAGTCGTTGGTCGAGGCGCTGCGTATCGAACGTGAAGTCAACGGTCCGGATCACCTGCAAATCCCATTATTCCTGGAAAGTCTGGCGGCCTTGTACAACGAGTCCGGTCGCGTCAAGGAGGCCGAGCCCGTCATTCGCGAAGGACTCGAGATGCAGCGCCGGCTTGATGCACCTCGCAAAGACATCGCCTATACGTTGATCGTGCTGTCCGGGGCCTTGTTCGATCAGAATCGCATGGATGAAGCCGAAACCGCCATCCTGGAAGCCCTTGAAATCAACCGGGACCTCCACGGAGAACACCACAACCAAGTCGCACGATGCCTCAATTCATTGGCCATCATTTACAGCAATACGGATCGAAAAGAGAAGGCGGTGGAAACCATTCGTCAAACGATCGACATCGAGCGCGGCATCATGGATCCCGACCACATGTCGCTGGCCGCCACTTACTTCAACCTCGGCATGATGCTGCGGGGCCTCGATCGACTGGACGAGGCCGAAGTCGAAATTCTCAATGCCCAAAACATCTGGAAGGCCCGGCTCGGCGACGATCATCCCTATTCTCTACTCGCTCGAGCCGAACTCGCAAGCATGATGCTTAATGCTGATCGCGTGGATGAGGCGGAACCGATCCTCAAGGAGGTCCTCGAAAAGCGCCTGGAGGTGCTGGGCGAAGATCATCTCCACACGACCATCTCGATGACGACGTATGCCGGCGTCCATCGCCGCCGCGGGCATTACGATCTCGCAGATCCACTTTACCGGCGGGCCTTCGAGGCTCGTGAGCGGATGCTGGGCCCCGATCATCCTCGAACGATCAGCACGCTCAACCTGCACGCCTTGAATACGTACCAGGCCGGTGATTTCGTTCGCGCCGAGACGCTGTACGGCGATCTTCATGAGCGTCGTGCCGCTCGAATCGGCGAACAGCATCGCAACACGCTATTCGCGCTGCAGCGGGTGGCGGAGTCGATCCAGGCGCAGGGCCGGTACGAGGAGATTCAGCCAATGCTGGAGGACCTGCTTTTCTGGCGACGAAAGGCAGAACTTCCCAATCCTCGCGACGTCGGAGCGGCACTGCATTCTCTCGGATTCAACCTGTTGTACCTCGATCGGTTTGAGGAAGCCGAGGCGACATTGACCGAAGCGCTCGATGTACGCCGAGCAGCGTATGAAAATGACGCGAACTGGCGATTCAACGACACACAAAGCGTCCTCGGCGCGGTACTGATCGAGCTGGGACGATTTGCCGAAGCTGAACCACTTCTGCTGGGCAGTGCCGAAGCGTTGCAAGCCGATGCCGAAGCTCCTGCGCGTCATGTGGACGAATCGATCGCGCGATTAATGGATCTGTATGAACGGTGGGGAAGGACAGAAGAGGCCAGTGCGTGGCGTGAACAACTCATTCTCCGGAATCCTTAGATCCGTGCTCAATGGTACTATTTCTGGTTTTCTCGATTGCGTTATGCAAATACACATTGAAAAGCTGAGCAGGGCAATGCCAAGAGCAGCGTCACGCGGATGAACCAACTTCGGCTTCCTTCGGTGATTCTTGTCGTCGGCGAATATGATCATGCACCTTGGTGCCGGTGATGACGCGGAGCCAGCCCCGCAGCGAGCCTCAATCGTTCTGATGGTGAAATTATGCATGGCGACATGCCACAGGATGTCGATTCAATCGTGGGAATCTCGATCATGCTTCAATACATCAGGAATCCCAGGAAGATTCCACCCCGTCGTGGGCCAAGTGTCAATCATTCAGCATGCATGAAAAGCATTGGATTATGGTCGCAATCCATCGAGCGAAAAGTTGCGACTTTTCTCTCATGAAGTGGCAACGATGTCTGCTGAATATTGGCACGGAACTGGGATTTTTGGTACATGTACTGAATATCTCTCCTTCTCGACACGAAGGGCCCATCCATTGGATTTGGTGATACCCGCCCAAGTATTGTTTGCTTGGCAATACCTGTGGTCTCGTCGAGAAATACTGCCCCGCATGACTTGAGCCCCACTCTGACATAAAGAAGCCGATTGCCCCATGACTACCGTGTTGACCCCACATTCACAGTGCCTGGAAAAGATTCCCGTCAGTATATTTTCGAGTGCCAATGAGGCGTGCGAAGACGTCGCCAGGCAGATTCAGGATCTCATCAAAAGCAAGGCCACTCGTGGCGAAAGGGCGGTCCTGGGTCTCGCGACCGGCTCGACGCCCATCATGATTTATGAAGAGTTGGTCCGCATGCATCGTGAGGCGGGGCTTTCCTTCGCAAACGTCACCACGTTCAATCTTGATGAATATTGGCCAATGGGCGCGACGGAATCGCAAAGCTACCGCCGCTTCATGCAGGAATACCTATTTGATCACGTGGATATCGATCCTGACCACGTCAATATTCCGGATGGCGAAGTGCCGGCGGATCGTGCTGCGGAGTATTGCCGTGAGTACGAAGCGAGGATTCAGGACTGCGGCGGTATCGATTTCCAGATTCTCGGCATCGGTCGCACCGGGCACATCGGGTTCAATGAACCGGGCTCGTCACGTGAAAGTCGCACAAGACTCATCACGCTGGACAAAGCCACCCGTATGGACGCGGCGAGCGATTTCTTCGGCGAATGGAACGTGCCGCACAAGGCCATCACGATGGGGGTCGGGACGATCCTGGGGGCGAAGAAGATTGTGCTGTTGGCCTTTGGCGAGCACAAAGCGGCCATCATCAAGCGGGCGGTGGAGGGAGACATCTCGGCGTCAGTCGCGGCGAGTTTCCTGCAGGAGCATGCCGATACCGGGATTGTGCTCGATTCTTCCGCCTCGGCAGAGTTGACGCGTTGCAAGACGCCTTGGCGTCTCGGTCCGGTCGAGCAGCTTGGTTTTGAATGGAACGACACGCTCGTTCGGCGAGCCGTGATCTGGCTTGCCAACGAGGTGGACAAGCCGATCCTCAAGCTCACGGCGGAAGATTACAACGAGAACGAACTTCAGGATCTGATCAGCGCCAGGGGAAGCGCTTATGAAATCAACATTGAGATTTTCAAACGGATTCAGAAGACGATCACCGGGTGGCCGGGGGGGAAACCGGATCAGCCGGTGCGATATGTCCCGGGGGTCGGGCTCGATCCTGAAGGTCGTCCCGAAGTCTATCCAAAAAGGATTGTGGTTTTCAGTCCCCACCCGGATGATGATGTCATTTCCATGGGCGGTACGTTGATCAGGCTCTGTGACCATGGGCACGAGGTACACGTTGCGTATCAAACGTCGGGCAACATTGCCGTCTTCGATGAATGTGCCCGAAGGCATCTTGATTTCGCCATGGGATTCTGTGAAGCATTCGCTTCTTCGGAGATGACCGAGCATGCTCACTCCGTGGCGAATGGCATCGATGATTTTCTGGAACGCAAGAAGGACGGCAACGTCGATAGTCCTGATCTTCAAGCCGTCAAGACGCTTATACGAAGAGTCGAGGCGCGATCGGCGGCGACATACTCAGGCGTCAGTGATGCGAATATCCATTTCCTCGACATGCCGTTCTACGAGACGGGACAGATACGCAAGAGACCGCTTGGTGAAGATGATGTGCAGATCATTGTGGATCTCCTGGATGAGTTGAAACCGCATCAGATTTACGCCGCGGGTGATTTGACCGATCCGCATGGAACGCACCGCGTCTGTCTCGAAGGCATTACGAAAGCGGTTCAAAGATTGCACGATCGAGCGTGGATGGAGGATTGCGTCCTGTGGCTCTATCGGGGGGCGTGGCAGGAATGGGAGCCGCATCACATCGAGATGGCGGTACCGCTCGCGCCTGATGAAGTGGAACGTAAGCGCACCGCCATCTTCGAGCACGAGAGCCAGAAGGACCGGGCGTTGTTTCCGGGTTCATGGGATACTCGCGAGTTCTGGCAACGCGCCGAGGAACGTAACAGAAAGACGGCCGAGTTATACGACCAGCTTGGGCTCCCCGAATATGAGGCGATCGAAGCCTTTGTACGCTGGAAGTCGTGATTACCATGGTGTGATGTGATCACGCCTAGGAAAAAACCGTAGTGACAGTGCATCTCCACAACACCATTGTCGAATCATCCCTCAAAACGTTGATGGGGGAGAACGCGTGATCAGAGTCGGGATCATCGGGTATGGTTTCATGGGGCGGATGCACGCGAAGGCCTATGCACGTGATGATCGCACCCAACTCGTCGCCATTGCCGACCCGCGTGCCAATGTGTCGCAGGCCGCCGCCGCCGGGAATATTGAAACCGCAGTAGACCCGCCGCTCGATCTCAGCGATGTCGCCCTGACTGATGACGCGGCCACGCTACTGAAACGTGATGACATTGATGCCGTCTCGATCTGTACCCCCACGTCCACCCATGCGCCGCTTGCGATACTGTCGATCCAGGCTGGCAAGAATACGTTGATCGAGAAACCACTGGCTCTTAATTCCAATGACGCGGCAGAAGTGGTCGAGGCCTCAACCAAGACGAAACTCTGCATCATGCCTGGCATGTGCATGCGTTTCTGGCCTGAGTGGGCGTGGCTCAAGCAGACAATTGATTCTGGTCACTATGGACCTGTGCTCAGTGCCGTGTTTACCCGCTTCGGGGCCAGACCCGACTGGGGGCAGGATTTCTATTCAAATCCCGACCTCACGGGGGGGCGATCCTTGATCTGCATATTCACGATGTTGACTTCATTCGCTGGTGCTTCGGAGATCCGACGGGATTGCTGGCCCATGGGTTGAGCGGACCCCAAGGTGGCATCGATCACGTCATGACGACTTTTCGATTTCCGGAAGGGCCTTTGATCAAGGCCGAAGGTGGATGGGCTCGCACGGGGGGTGTGCCGCACACGATGCGGTACACAGTTGAGTTCGAGAAAGCGACCGCCATGTTCGATCTTGCAACATCGCCAGCATTGTCGGTCTATACGGTTGATGGGTGTGTGTATCCCAGCATGTCAGATGCCGATGGATATGTGCAGGAAATATCGCATTTCATCGACTGCATCAGCGATGGTCAGCGACCGGCCGTTTGC
>JAPULD010000050.1 GCA_027295365.1 Planctomycetota bacterium | reverse complement strand
GACCGCGTGAGACCGAGACGATCAGCGGTGCGTTCCGCAATCCCTGGGCCAGCACATCGATGTCATCATCAGGCTGGAGCAGATTGAGCTTGGAGATGAACAGGTAATCCAAGGTCACGTAACGAAGTGCCGGATGTTGGTCTTTCGAATCCAACACGACCTGATCAGTACCGTCGCCATATCGATTGAAGCCATCGATGTCAGGGGTCTCGCCAAAGATCAGGTAACGTCCCTCGGGCAGGACGGGAGGTGCGTAATCGTCGAACACAATCACGTCGTAGGGATCGAGCCCTCCCTCCTGGGCAAAACGTTCAAATCTCGTCGGGCTCATCAAGTCGAGCGCTTCGAGTGACATGCCTTCTAGGACCGGCCTGATCAATGAACGACCCGAGGCAACCAGGGCGACCTTGAGCTGCTTTGGAGGCGGCACGACGAGTTGGGCGACATTGTCCGCGGCCAGATCATCTTCGCGCAGAATCGCCACCTCGATGACCGCACCCCGAGGCTGCTCGAAGGGCGTGAACACGACGGTGTTGCGACCCGGGATGAGAGCCCCCGACCCGGGGTGGACTTCCGCGGCGGGGAGATCGATCGCCTGAATGCCCCGGGTGACATCGTTCACGGAAAGCTGGACATCGCACGTGACGGGAACCGGATTCATGTTCTCCAAAGCCGTGAAAACCTCCACCGTCATGGGGCGATCGAAAGGTCGATCCACGGAGATGCTCGTAATCGCAACATTGTCGGCGTCGGCTCTGCCGATGCGGTTGAATATGAGGACTTCACCTCGAAGCACTTGCTCATCACGGTCATGAATACGCCCGTCGCTGAAAAGTTCGATCGTGGCGGGCGCATTGGTGGGCCGGCCTTCCTGATCTGGATTGACGTTGGTGGTATAGGCCCGGGCAAGCTTGAAGGCCTCGGCCAGATTCGTCTTGCCATGCGTGGGCTTTATTCGGTCGATCGCGCTCAGCAATTGAGGTTTGGAGTTGGTGAACCGGGAGAGGATCTCCGCCCGATCGGAGAAACCGATGATCATTGTCTCGCCGGAGGTGGACGCGAAGAGGCCACCCCCGTACAGCGTCTCGATGCGTTCCTTGGCGAGACGTTTGGCTTGTTCGAGTCGGGTTTCATCGCCTTCGACATCGGTGGCCGTCATCGAAGCGGAATTGTCGATGAGAATGACGGTCTTCTTTCGATCCTTGACCCCACCTTGAATCTGAGGCTGCATGAGGGCCAGGGCCAGCAGAATCAAGATCAGCAATTGCAGGAACAGAAGCAGGCTCTTGCGCAACTTCTGAAACGGCGCGTTGGCCTGGAGATCCTCGATCGACTTCTTCCAGAGCAGCGTGCTGGCGATCGCGTGGGAGCGGCGACGCAGCTTCAGGAAATACAGCAGGATCAATGGGGGAATGAGAATACCCGCGAGTATCAAGCCAGCCGTGGGCGTCAACCAAGTCACTTCAGCAACCCCCGTTTGCGCAGGTAATCAAGCAGCAGGGGCGTCATCTCGGTCTTCGTGTCGATCGTCATGTGCATCATGCCGCGTCTGACGCAGAACTCTCGCAGCTTGCCGCAGTAGCCGTTGAGATTTTCCTTGTAGCGTTTGAGAAGAGCCGCACTGACCGTGACGTCGGAGACGTCCTCATCCTCGATGTCGGTGAGTCGCAGATCGCCGGCGAGTCCATGCTTGCCCGGGTCGATCTCCTCGGGGCTGAGGATCTGCATGGCGAACGTGTCATACCCGCCCCCGGAAAGATATCGCAACCCCTTCTCGTACCCTTCCTTGTACATGAAGTCCGAGAGGATGCACATGACGCCCTTGCCCTGGCGATTCAGGGCGATGGAACGCATGGCCCCGTCGAAGTCGCTCGTTCCGCTCGGTTCGAGATCAAGCAACCATTTACCCATCTCCTGCGTGCGACGAAGCCCTCGAAGACTCGACAGAGGGCGCAAGCCATCCTGATTGAAACTGTACAACGTGACACGGTTGTGATTGGAAAGACCGATATAGCCCAAGGCCATGGCGAGTTTCTGGCAGAAGATGAACTTGCTCGGATTGCCCCAGTGCATCGAGGCGCTGGCGTCGATGGCCAACACAAGCGAAAGATCCTCCTCTTCGATGAACATCTTGAGAAAGAGCTTGTCGAGCCTGGCGTAGATGTTCCAGTCCACGAAACGCAGGTCATCGCCAGGCGAATAGTGGCGATAGTCGGCGAACTCGACGCTGATGCCCCGCTTCTTGCTGCGACGTTCACCCTGGAGCTTGCCGGCAAAGATCTTGCGGCTCATCACGTCCACCTGGTCGAGCTTGGCCATCAGCTCGCTGTCCAGCAATTCATCGATCCGCTTGGGCGGTTGTTCGGTTGTGACGCCAAATGGAGGCATGGTTTCTCGTCTTCAGTCTCGGGGTCGGATCAGGCGATCTGCCTGGCCTTTTCCCTGGGTACGAAATTCAGTAAGTGCTCGACGATGTCATCCGTGGAAAATGCGTCCGCCTCGGCTTCGAAGCTGCGCATGATGCGATGACGCAAGGCCGACGGCGCGATGTCGATGATGTCCTGGTATCCAACCGCATACCGGCCGGCCATGAGGGCCTTGACCTTCGACGCGGCAATGAGAGCCTGTCCGCCCCGGGGGCTGACGCCCACATGGATGAACGGGTTGATCTTGGGATCCGAATGCTCCCCCCCCGGGTGGGTGGCCAGGATGAGCCTGACCACATAGTCCTGAACATGAGGAGCCACGATGATTCGGCGGGCCAACTTCTGGGCCTTGAGGATGTAGGCCCCATCCACGATCGGTTCGATCGTGGTGACCCGGTTCTTCGTCGTGCGTTTGACGATGGTGTTCATATCCTGACGCGAGACGGAGGGAACGATCACCTTGAAGAAGAAGCGATCGAGCTGCGCCTCGGGCAACGCATACGTCCCGTCCTGCTCGATCGGATTCTGGGTGGCCATGACGAAGAAGGGTTCGCCCAAGTGGCGGGTCTTCCCGCCCACCGTCACGGAATGTTCCTGCATCGCCTCCAACAAGGCGGACTGGCTCTTGGGCGTGGCCCGATTGATTTCGTCGGCGAGCACGAGCTGATGAAAAATCGGTCCGGGGCGAAACTGGAAGACCCGATGCCCCGTCCTCGGATCCTCCACGACCACGCTCGTGCCCGTGATGTCGGCGGGCATCAAGTCGGGCGTGAACTGAATGCGAGCGAATGGCAGCGTGAGCGCCTTGCTCAACGTCGAGACGAGCAAGGTCTTGCCCAATCCCGGAACGCCTTCCAACAGGACATGCCCGTTGGCGAAGAGCGCAATCAACGTCTGTTCGACGACGGGTTTCTGACCCACGATCACCTTGCCGATCTCGGCCTGCAGGCGTTTGAAGACATCACGGAAGGATGCGCACGCCTGCTTCGCGGATTCGATATCTTCGATCGCCAATTCGAGTTCAGGCAGGTCCAGCTTCTCAGGCATCGGACCCCCCGGAACCCCCGGATTTCCCATCGCCAAGATCGCCTTCCTGTCGGGCGCGTTTCTTTGCCGCGAGCAGTCGCGACGTGAAATCGCCATCGTCTTCCTCTTCCTGCGATTTCGGGGCGACCTTGGGAGGTTTGCCCATCTGCCCCTCGCGCTGATCATTGGGCACATCCGACTCCACGTCGTAGGCGTACTGCTCATCGTCCTCGCCAGATTCATACCGAACTGAACGTGAGGCCTTGATCTCCTCTTGCCTGACCTTGTCCGAAGAGGTCTGTCGATACGACGCCTGGGCCTTGGCTTTCTTCCATGCCGAGACCGACTGGGTGGTCGCATCCTCTCGGGCTTTCACGGCACGACCGAAAAGACCCGCGATCCAGACCGGATCAATGGTCAATCGACGTGCCGCCACATCGAGCAGGAACATCGACGCGGCGATGATCAAAAGCAAATCCCAGATGTACTTGGGACTCTTGGGCACTTCGAGCTGGTCGCGATTGAACAGATCGACCAGCATCGGATCGCCAGCCTGAAGCATTCGACCCCCGGTGCGTTCGGCCAGTTCCTGGAGCAACGCCGCGTTGTGTTTCACCGTGCGGAATTCGCGACTGTAAGGCACGGTCACCGCGGCTTGGAGATTGCCTCGAATCGGGGACTCCACCGAGCCCCCGGCGTAGTTGATATTGATGAGGTAGGCCCCGGCCTGATCAACGTTGAATTCCCCTCGATACCTTCCGGGTCCGATCTGCTGGAGATTCAATGGCTCTGCGTCGGAATTCGGATCGAGCACCACCGCCTGGGTCTGCATGAAATCGAGAAACGAGGCATCGGCTTCCAAGGCCTCGATCTCGACGATCGCAAGTTCCCCCTCCATGCGGGTGTTGACGATCATGTTCCGGGGGGAATTGGGTCTCATCACCCAGCGAATCGATTGCTCCCAGAATGCCTGGAATTCAGACCAACTGACCCAGGGACTTCCCCATCGCCCGGTCAGGTCGGAGGTGTAGGCGATCGACTTGCCCAGACCATAGTTCCAGTGCGCATAGATCGGATCATTGCCTTCTTCGGTCGCATTCACGATCGGCGATTGGGCCAGTCCTTCGCGCTGGGCGGTCAGGACGAAACCGTCGATGGCCGGCACCCGACTGAATCCTTCGATGGGTCCGGGCAGGCGACTGACCACCTGAGGCTGAATCGTCTCCTCCTGGATGAGCGAGCGCGAGACGAGTTGGGCTTCCTTGATGAATATCTGGGGCAGGTTCTTCGGGTTGGTGACGTTGTAGAACGTCCCCCCCGTGGTGTCGGAGACCGCCTTCATGTTGTTGCGATCGATCATGCTGCCGTGTCCGGCGACCATGACCGTCGTCACGGTGATCTGATTATCGACGAACGTCTGAAGCAGTTGCCTGGAAGGGGGCGAAGGATCACCATCCGAAATGATGATCATGTGCTTTTGCCCGGCTCTCGTATTCGTCAATCCCTGGAGACCGAGTTGCATCGACGAGCCGAAATCGGGCATGTCCCCCACGACCATTTGCTTGGTGGCGGTGATCGCACCGGACTTATCACCGATGATCTGCATGGGATATGCCCAGGAACAGCCATTGACCTGATTGGCACCCCCCCCGCATTCCAGTTGAACTCCACGATGCCGGCGTAGTCCATGCTGCTCAGGGCTTCGATGGCAGCTTGCGCCACCTTCTGACCCCAGAAATTGCCCTGAGGCATCTCACAGGAATGCATGATCAATGCCAACGCTCCACGGACCATCTGGCGGGTCTGGGGCGGGTCGAGCTTGACGGGGAGGGCCTTGGCGAGTTCGGTGCCGATCCATCCCCCCGCCCCGAACGATTCGGGACCACCCAACATGACCAGTCCCCCGCCCAAGTCGTGCACATAGGCATGCATGTCACGCACCTGTTGGTCATCAAATTCCCAGCGGGGAATGTTGGCCAGGATGATGGCGTCGTAGGCGCTTAATTCGACCAGGCTTGTGATGCCCCCCGGACCCATGCGATCGATGGCGATCTCGCTTTCCAACAGGGCCTTGACCAGGTATTCCGTTTCCTCGGGCGTACGTTCAAGGACGAGCACCTTGCCTTCGCTTCCCACGAACGTCACCGCGACGGCGCTGTTGTTGCGATCGATGCGATCGGTGCTGAGATCATCAGGCTCGAACGTCGCATGAAACTGCACCGGCCCCGGATCGTCGAGACTGATGGTGATCGGAATCACTTTGGGGCCAGGCTCCAGTTCGACCCGAAGCCCGTTGCTTGGGTCGTCGGGATTCAGATCGAGCGGCTCCCCATCCATGGTCAGGAAGACGGTGCCCGTCGTGGTCGATTGACTGCGCAACACGAGCTTGATATTCGCGCTCTGGCCTATTCTCGCCCGGGCCGGGGCGACAATCCGCTCGAAGATGACTTCCTTTTCGTGTTCGTACTCAATGAGCAACACATCAATCGGCACCTTGTTGGCCATGGCGACCTGAGCCGCCTCGAGGACGGAGTCCTCCGTCTCGTTGCCGTCGGAGACAAGCACGATTCGATTGGCCGTGTCGTCGGGCATGATCGCAAGACTAAGATCCACGGCGCTGGCAAGATTGGTCGCCGTGCGGTCGGCGACATCCTGAGTCAGATCGAAGGCGGTGTAACGATCCGGCATCGCGGCAATGTTCGCGTCCTTGGCGACGACGATGATGGAAACTCGATCCTCGGGTTCCCGAGTGTCGGGAGCCTCGATCGCCTTGCTCAAGAAATCTCGTGCGCTGCGCTGCAACGCCAGGGGAATCGACAGGCTGCGATCGAGGATGACGGTGACCGTCAGCCCTTCACCCCGCTTTTCCCAGATGGGCTGGGCCAGAGCCACGGACAACAACAGTATCACGAACAACCGGAACGCAAACGTCATCGTCGCCTTGGCGCGAGAGAGACCTCCGATACTGCGTCGTGCGAGGAGGTACGTCGGCACGATCAGCAGGAGCATGAGCAACCAGCCGGGTCGATCGAATTGAATCGGAATGAGGTCCGTCATGCCTTGTGCCTGCTTTCCCGGCACCGTCTCCATATCTTGCCCAGAATCATGTCGGGCTCCTGAACATCTGTACCCGGTTGTTGCCGGAATCCACCACGAAGATGGCGTCCGGCGTCCCATCGACGCCCCAAGGATACTGTAATTCGCCACGATCGAAACCGAGGCGGCCATAAATGCCAAGCGATTCGCCCTGAGGCGAGAACCGCTGGAGTCGGTTGTTGCCGAATTCACAGACCAGGAGCGATCCGTCTTCGAGCAGCATGAGATCATAGGGATAGGAGAGTCGGCCCGGTTCCTGACCCGCCTCGCCGAATGTCCTCAAAACCTCGCCTTTCGGATCGACGACCACGATCCGATGGTTGCACGCATCGGCGATGAAAAGCTCGTCTTTCGTACTGTTGAAGATCATCGATTGAGGTCGGTTGAATTGATTCCGGTCCGAACCGAAGGAACCGAAACTGAAGAGAATTTCGCCCTGAGACGTAAAAACCTGAATGCGATCGTTGCCCCCATACTCAGCGACATACAACTCCCCCTCGGAACCGAACTCCACATCGGTTGGATAGATGAACTGCCCGGGCTCGGTGCCGTAGCTGCCGAACCTTTGAATCTCGACGCCCTGATCATCGAAAACCATGATTCGAAAATAATGCGTGTCGGCCACGAAGATCTGGCCTTCAGGGCTGACGTTCAACCCGGTCGGCTTGCCCATCTCCCACTCGGGCATCCGCCAATGACTGAGAGGCGTACCCTCGAAATCGAATTGCTGGATCCGGGCGCTCTTGTCAACGACATACACGAACTGGCGTTCGTCATCGACCGCGATGGCTCTGGGATAATGAAACTGCCCGAACGACTGACCGGCGGTTCCCCACATCAATTTCGTGCTCAAGGGAGTATCGGGTTCTCCACTCGGTGAACAGCCCGCGACGCCCCCCGCAATCCCCAGGAACAGGAATCCCAGAAGTGGCATCCCCATAGCAGGACGTGATCGCCCCTTTGATGCAATCGCAATGAAGGAAACAAGCATCGCCGCGAGCATGGCAAAGCCGATGAGAGCCAAGGAGGCGATCATCACCGTTCCGGGCCTCTGGTAATGCATGGCATTGAGGATCGCCAGGGAGATCGGCTGATTCGTCGAGGCTGGATTCACTCTCGCGGTGACGGCAATCTCGCTCAATGACAGGACGAAAATGATCGCCCCGGTCCCGAGGACGAGGGCAAGCAATCGAGGCCCCGCCGCGCGTGTGAATCCCGTCAACGAATCATCGCCATCCAGCCGCCTCTGATCGCGCAAGGTGGACGGTTCGCGCCGAGCCAGCCAACGAGCCAACAACGCCGCAATGAAACCGAATCTGGCGAGATGTCCAAGGATTACAATCACCGGTGTTTGGTAAAGACGTTCCAGCACTTGAGTGTTCGATTCAGATGGCGAGGAGACAACCGAATCCATGCCACTTTGTCCTGCATCGCTCGCAAAGAGGGCCACGTTGTAGGCTGATTCCAGAGCTTCGCCAATCAATGCCCCGGGAAGCAGCGCCGAGGCAAGCCAGCCAATCGTAATGACGTGCCCAAGGCCCCTGATCCAGGAGCGTTCGCTTTGCCAGAGTAACAGCATCCCCGAGGCCACCACCACGCCCACGACCCCAGACGTGGCGGCAACACCGATGGACCAGAGAAGGTCGTTCCAGTAAAGACGAAAGAATTCCTGCCCTTGCGAGACGAATCCTCGCCCCAGAAGATTGAAAAGCATCAATGAAACCGGGACGCCAACGCCGAGCGTCCAGATCACAAGCGTCACGCCCCAGGCCCCGGTGCTTGCCGGGCGACGCCTCATGACGGGACGCTCGAATCGAGTCGCCATCATGATCCAGAGCATCAAGGCCCCGATCAGGCCAAGGGTCATCGCCGGGAGTCCCGCCTGGAAGAGATCACGCGAGTTGGCCCCGAACGATTCCATGGCTCGCAATTCATTGCCGAACGTGAAAATCTCGGCGAGATCGAAGCAGGTGGTGTTGTTGAAGGTCATCAGAAAGACGATGAGCCCTCCCATGACGAGGCCCGAGGCGTCGCATCGAAAACGCTCCTTGAATCGCTCCCATGGGCCGGCGCCGTCGAGGAGCAGCATTTCCTCATGTTGCGCGGGGGTGGTCGCCGCCGATCCGGCCACGCACCACGCCACGATGGGCCACGACCAACACAACAATCCGAGATACAACGTCAGATCCTTGAGCAGGCGAACCCGATCGGGACCACCTTCGATCGCCCAGTCATGCAAACCCGAGGTGGCGGGCCATGATTGCCACCAGGCAAAGTAAATGACGTAGGCCGGAAGGCAGATCGGCGCGAGCAGTATCGTCGCCAAAGGCAGGAACGCACGACGCGTCATCGAACGCCCGAGTACTCGACCCGGAATCCATCCCAGCCC
>JAPULD010000005.1 GCA_027295365.1 Planctomycetota bacterium | reverse complement strand
AGGAATGCGCGCACGCGATCATGATCCTCGACTTTCGCCCCGCCCGGCATGGCCAAGGGTCGCAATTCCTGAATCGTTTCCAACAGTCCCCGCCTCGTGGTGAGGTAACGCGCGAACCAGAATTGCAGTTGATCGTCGTCTTCGGGAGAGAAAAATCCTTTTGCATTCGCCTTCCTGGTGATGTCGATAACTTTTTTATCTAAAAGAATCGACTGGAGCGACGGCGCAAGACTTTGCAACGAACAAGACGCGGTCTGGATGAGTGAGTCGACGTGCACGACCATAAATACCCGAACGTGTTGCGAACATGCGGAGCGGCCGGTGCGCCCGGCCGATCATCTTGTAGACGCAGTCTTCGATCATCGCAAGATGTCGACGCCCGAGGCGGCTTCATTCACACGCGCACGTCCTGCGCATCGGGTCTCGACGAAAACCGAAGCGCAAAGACTACAGTATTCATGGTGATCTGCACCGATGAAGGTGAAGGATGCCATGATGCACCGCTCTTCTCGAGGCTTGCACAAATCAAGTCTTCGCGTCATGATTCGTCCAACGTTTCACCCGGCACGTCTGGGTGACGATCTTTCTGACTCGAACAAAGGAGTGTTCGAGATGACGACCAAAGGCAATGACGCCGATTTCGTCTCCGCTTTCGTCCGAACCATGGATTGGGCCGATCGATGCCTCCTGATGCTGTTCTATGCAGAAGGACTTTCGACCGACGAGATCAGCCAGGTGTTGGATCAACCAGAACATCGAATTGCGGATCGCCTCAAGCTGATTCGCGAGCGCGTCAAGGGCGCGATGGATCATCCTGTCCTGGCGTAAGTCGCACGATCGAAAGACTCATCCCTGGACATTTGATCACGGAACGGTCGCTGGCCGCACGCTGGCGGTGTTCATTCAGCAGGATCGAGGTTCAGGCCTCGGCGCGACGACGTCTTCGCAACGTAAACAACCCGGCCAGCCCCAACAGTGACATGGCGCCCGGCGTGGGAATGTTCGTGATGACCGCACCGTAGATGGTCGCGTTCGAACCGCTGAGCGTGATCCCCAGACTCGTCGGATTGATCGTGACGCCATAGGCGGCGCCTTCCCCGCCGAAATTATGGGCGCTGCCGCCATTGTTCGCCGGGTCGTTGATGTGCATGAAGGGGGTGATGTTGGTATCGAAGCCGGTCATGGTCACGGCATGCCCCATGGCGGAAGTCGCGGAGATCCCGGCCGAATAATCTTCGGGAACGTCGTACCCGCCCGGAATTCCGCCGGTCCAGGCGATCAGTAGGATGATCCCCGAGCCGTTGGCGATCTCGTTCTGCAGCAGAGCCCAGAACCCGGACCCGGTCAGGCCGGCCGCGTCGTGATAATCCGTGGTCCAGTTGGTCCCGCCCGGCGTGGCGTCGTAGTTGTCTTCCAGGTAGAGATCAAGACCATCGCGAAGATTGTTGCCCGTCGTGCCCCCCGCCACGGTGGTGCTCATTCGTTGGGCCATGCTTCCGAGAACCGGGGGCGGCGAGGAGGCCCCGGCGATGATGGCATCCGCGGCCGACGACGAGGCGAACGGAAACGTATCGCCCGGCACCAGACCCGAATAGGTCTGGCCGAAGTAATACGCCACGTTCGAGCCGTTGGTGGGCCCACAGTAATTCGCCCAACTGCCGCCCGAATGCTGCGAGAGATCCGGCACGTTCGAGAGATTGATGATGGTTCCCGACGCCGGAGCGACGAAACCGGCCATGGCGAAAATCGCCCCCACTCGTGCATATGAATTCACGACACTGTCCTCCCTGTTCCTTCACCTCAAGGCACAGAACCGCAAAGGGCGCCTGCGCACAAAGTCCACGTCGTCTCTCTCTTCGATAGGATTTCCCCGTTCCCAAGTATCACCGGAATGGTTCGAGACACAAGTTTATATTTACTACTTTCCCGGTGTTTTCTCAAATACGACCTTCGGTTTGCATTTTGTTTGCATACTCAGATAGCCGAGATTCACATTCCATGAAACATCGAATCGCCATGTGGTCGGGTCCCCGGAACATCTCCACCGCGATGATGAGGTCGTGGGGCAGCCGCCCCGACACCATCGTCTGCGATGAACCCCTCTACGCGCATTACCTGGCCAAGACGGGGCTCGAGCATCCGGGCCATGTGGAGATCATCGAACATCACGATGCCGACTGGCGAAGCGTGGTTGATTGGCTGACCGGCCCCCTTCCGAATCCGGGGGCCGAAGGCATCACCTGCTTTTACCAGAAGCACATGGCGCATCACCTGCTGCCGGGCGTCGGACGCGAATGGCTGAACGAGGTCACGAATGGCTTTCTCATCCGCGATCCCAGGGAGATGATCACCTCGTTGATGAAGGTCATCCCCGAACCTCGACTCGAAGACACTGGGTTGCCTCAACAGGTCGAGATTTTCGAGATGATCCGGGACCAGACCGGCACGACGCCCCCGGTCCTCGATTCCAAGGACGTACTCGATAACCCCCGGATGCTTTTGGGAAAGCTGTGTGACGCTTTGGGATTGCCATTTGACGAAGCGATGCTTTCCTGGGCCCCTGGCCGGCGCGACACGGATGGCATCTGGGCGAAGCATTGGTATGGAGCCGTCGAAAAATCCACTTGCTTCAATCCATATTCGCCCAAAGGCGACCCCGTGCCGCCTCACTTGCAATCCGTGTACGATGAATCGCTTCCCCTGTACGAGAAGTTGTACCAGCATCGATTAACGTAACCTCCTGCATTCGAGCTTTGTAAAAATGTTTCAGACCTTCAACGAAAAAAACCGCGACCTGCTTATCAACATCAATGGCGAATTGAAGCATCGCGATGAGGCGGGCATCAGCCCCTTCGATTCCGTCGTGCAGGGGGGCGATGCGGTATGGGAAGGCCTGCGCGTTTACGAGGGACGCATCTTCAAGCTCAACGAGCACCTGGCCCGCCTGAAACATTCCGCCCAGGCCCTCGCCTTCGAGACGATTCCCCCCGCGGAATCAATCATCGAGGAGATCAAGAAGACGCTGAAGGCCAACGACATGACCGATGGCGTCCACATCCGCCTGACCCTGACCCGGGGCGTGAAGATCACCAGTGGTATGGACCCCAGGCTCAACCAATCGGGGCCGACGTTGATTGTGTTGGCCGAGCACAAGGCTCCGGTGTATGACACAGGGGGCCTCACGCTCGCCACCAGTTCCATTCGTCGCTTCAGCCCCGACACGATGGACCCCAAGATCCATCACAACAACCTCATCCAGTCGATCATGGCCAAGATCGAGGCGAACGCGGCGGGGGCCGACGACGCACTCATGCTCGATAGTCGTGGGTTCGTGGCCGAGACCAATGCGACGCATGTATTCATTGTGGCATCCGGGGGTGGCGACATCATGACGCCATACTGCGTGGCGTGCCCCGAGGGTATCACCCGATCGACGGTGTTGCAGTTGTGCGCCGATCATGACATCCCCTGCCGGGAAAAAGACATCTCCCAGGCCGAGGTCTATCGAGCCGACGAGATGTTCTGCACCGGAACCATGGGCGAACTCGCGGCGGTGACGAAAGTCGATGGCCGGGTGATCGGCGATGGCCAGCCGGGCGAGATGACGAAGAGGCTCAGCGACCTCTACGTCGAGCTGACGAAGAGTGAGGGTGTATCCGTACTCTGATGGCCAGATCGTGAGTTGGAGACCCTGTGGAATGCTCGGTCGGGTATGATTCAGCGATGAACCAAACCATCATCGTCACCGGGGCCAATCGCGGGCTCGGTCTTGAATTGACGCGCCAGCTTTCGAGAACCGGTCACGAGGTCATCGCCACGGTTCGAAAGGTCGATGAGGCGGATCATCTTGCTGACCTCGCGCACGAGATCCACGAACTCGAAGTCACCCGGCCCGAAAGCGTCGCTGCCTTCGCCGCCTCCATCAAGGGGCGTCCCATCGACGTGCTCATCAACAACGCCGCGCTGGGCGGGGTGCTTGAGCAACACGATCTCGAGAAGATGCTCGATTACTTCAACGTCAACGCCTTGGGACCTTTGAGACTGGTTCGCGCGGTGCTTCCCAATCTTCGAGCCGGTCAACGCAAGCTCATCGTCAACATCTCCAGCAAGATGGGCAGCATCGAGGCCAACCAATCCGGCGGTTCGTACGGCTACCGGGCCAGCAAGGCCGCCCTGAACATGATCACGAAAAATCTCGCCCTCGAACTGGAAGGCGATGGTTTCACCTCCGTCGTGATCCATCCCGGGTGGGTCAAGACCGACATGGGCGGGCCGAACGCTCAAATAACCGTCGAGGAAAGCGTCGCATCGGTGCTGGGCGTCATCGGTCAGTTGAGCGAAAAAGACAACGGCTCGTTCCTCGACCTTGACGGTACGATGTTGCCTTGGTGAACCGGATGGCGTGAACATTCAAGGAAGGCTTGAATACCATGAATCCCCTCCTCCAATTCTTCCTCTCCACAACCTTGTCTCTCCTGCTCGTTGCGGTTCTGATCCACCTGCTCGGGATAGCCTTGAGGGGGTTGGGCGAGGCGTTCTGACGCGCTCCCTTGCTCGACGTGGTAGTGTTCTACTTCACGATGGCGCCATGGATTGTCGGGGCGTTCCTCCTGGGCTGGGCCGGTCTGGGCGTGGGAATCGGGGCGCAGTTCACCTCGTTGTACATCTGGATCATCCTCCATGAACTGACCCATCCCGGGGCGAGGAAGGGCCCACGAATCTACAAGACGCTGGACGGGATCGTGGGGTTCTGGCGCAATCACCTCGCGTTGATCTGGACGACCCTCGCGGTGCCCGCCTTCTGGTTGGTGAGGTTCACGGAATTCATCGTCTACCCCGGCCTCACCTGGACGATCCGCCTGCCCAAGTACAAGCAAAGCGAATGGGTCACCATCTCGCGGCACAAGTTCAGCGGGCTCGTCGGCTACGACCTCGTCTGGTGCCTCTATTGCGACTGGATGACCGGCCTGTGGTCCCTCGGCAGTGAGATGCTGCGCAACCTCGAGTCGTTCTGGTGCCCCATCCGATTTTATTCAGACAAGAAATGCGAGAACTGCGTCATCGACTTCCCGGACATCGAGGGAGGTTGGGTGGATGCAGACGGCACCATGGGCGACGTGACGAGCGTGCTCAAGGAGAAATTCACCAAGGGTGCGAAGGACAATCCCTGGTATGGGCATCCGGCGCGGTTGACGATCGAGAAGAAGGACATCGAAGACGAGGCCTGAGGTTAACCCGGTTCCACGGTCACAACTGCGCTTCACGGTTTTGTCCGTGCGTTGCGCTCCGGCCATTCGATCGACATCAAGCCGATTGATGAACTTCCAATCGCACTGATTAACTCGCTTATGGCGAGCGAATCAGTGGCACCATTCCGCCGGGTGCCACGGACAGTGGAGCGCAGCGGAATCGTCCGTGCGTAGCGTGAACGCAAGCCCAACGCACGGACGACTCCATTCCGCTTCACTTCATTCCGCTGTCCGTGGCACCCTCAAGAGCTGTTTCGCAGCGATTCGTCGACCATGATCGCGGCGGTATGCCGGCCGCACTCGGGGCATTTGATCTCGTGGTTGACGACGTCCAGTCCCTTGAGCGAGTAACCGCAATACGTGCACGACCCCGGTTCGGCGTTCTGGTTCGAGGGCTGGACCTCGCCCCGTTCCACACCATCGACGAGGACCCGCATGCGGTACTTGCCGTACTTGAGCTTGGATCGATCGACCCAGCCGATCTCGACGTTGCGGGTGGTGCCCTGTTCGTCCTCGATCTCAAGAAAATGCGTGGCCCCGTACCAGCCCCCGAGGGGTTTCGAGGAAACGAGTTTCCCGTCGAGCAGCACGCGATCCCAGCCCAGGTCCCCCTGCCGGGCTTCGATGATGTGGCCATGGATTTCGGTGCGGAAGATTTTCATACGAGAATTATCCTTCCTCACTCTCCCGCAGCTTCGCCAGCACACTGAAGTCTTCCAGCGTCGTCGTATCCTGGTTCGTGCTCGTATCGCCCGAGGCGATGGCCCTCAGCAGGCGGCGCATGATCTTGCCGCTCCTGGTCTTGGGCAGGGCATCGGTGAAGCGGATCATGTCGGGCTTGGCGATCGCGCCGATCTCTTTGGCGACGTGCGCCCGCAAAGCCTTTTTCAATTCCTCAGTCGCCTCGGGACCATCGGGGTTATGCCCCGGATCGAGGGTGCAGAACGCCGCGATCCCGGTGCCCTTGATCTCGTGAGGCATCCCCACCACCGCGGCTTCCACCACCGACTCATGACTCACCAGCGCGCTTTCCACTTCCATCGTCCCCAGCCGGTGTCCCGCGACGTTGATCACGTCGTCGATGCGACCCATGATCCAGAAATATCCCCGCTCGTCGCGCCTCGCACTGTCTCCCGCAAGGTACATCCCCTTGACGCGACTGAAGTACGTCTCAATGAATCGCTCGCGGTCGCCAAAAATCCCCCTGAGCATGCTGGGCCAGGGTTTGCGGATGACGAGCAGACCCCCGACGTTGGTGGGTTGTTCCACCCCATCATCATTCACGATCGCGGCATCGACGCCAAAGAATGGCAACGTACAACTACCCGGCACGGTGGGCGTTGCCCCGGGAAGGGGCGTGATCATCTGCCCCCCCGTTTCGGTCTGCCACCAGGTGTCGACGATGGGGCATTTTTCGCCCCCGATGACTTCGTGATACCACATCCACGCCTCGGGATTGATTGGTTCGCCGACTGTCCCCAGCACAATGAGTGAGGATAAATCATGTTTCCGGGGGTGCTCGCTGCCCCATTTCATGAACGCCCTGATCGCGGTCGGGGCAGTGTAGAACTGCGTCACCTTGTGCCGCTCGATGATGTCCCAGAATCGATCTGGCTCGGGATGGTTCGGCGCCCCTTCGTACATCAACGTGGGGACGCGGTTGGGAAGCAATCCATAGACGATGTAGGAATGCCCCGTGACCCATCCAATGTCGGCGGAGCACCAATACAGCTGATCCCGATCGGGCACGAGATTGAACGTGTACTTGCTGGTGATATACGTATAGACCATGTACCCGGCCGTGGTGTGCATGATGCCCTTGGGCTTGCCCGTCGAGCCCGAGGTGTACAGCAGGAACAGCATGTCCTCGCTGTCCATGGGCTCGCAATCGCAGTCGGCCGAAGCGCGGGAGGTGAGATCATGCCACCAGTGGTCGCGCCCCTCGGTCATGGTCACGTCGTTATCGCAACGTTTGAGGACAATGACATTCTCGATGACGTCAGTCTTCGCGCATGCTTCATCGACGTTGGCCTTGAGCGGCACGACACTGCCCCGACGCCACGCCCCGTCGCACGTGATGACCAACTTGCTCTTGGCGTCGATGACGCGATCGGCGATGGCCTGGCTGGAGAAGCCCCCAAAGATGACCGAGTGCGGGGCACCGATCCGCGCGCAGGCAAGCATGGCGATGGCGAGCTCGGGGACCATGCCCATGTAGAGCGTGACCACATCGCCCTTGCTGACGCCCAGGTCCTTGAGGACGTTGGCGAGTTTGCAGGTTTCTGCGTGGAGGTCGTTGTAGGTGAGTTTCCGAACCTCAGGATTGCCTTCACTCTGTCCGGGGGCGGGGGGTTCGCCTTCCCAGAGGATGGCAAGGTCATCGCCATGCCCATTTGCGATCTGGCGATCCAGGCAATTGTGGCTGAGGTTGGTCTTCGCCCCCACGAACCACTTGGCATCGGGAAGATTCCATTCGACTACGCTTCCGGGGGTCCAAGGCTCAAACCAGTCCAGTTCCCTCGCAATCTCGGCCCAGAATGACTCGGGATCGTCGATGGAACGTCGGTGCAAGGAGTGATACGCGTCCAGACTGTCGATGTACGCCCCGCCTACACGATGACCAAAATCAGCCGGCGGCTCGAACACGCGATTCTCGATCAGGACGGATTCGATGGAGACGGAATCGTTACCTGTGGATGGAGCGGGAGTATTTCCAGGGGTTGTTTCAGGCACTTTCGGATCTCCCATGTATGGTGAGACCCGCAATCTACCCCCAATCGAGCCAAGACAAAACCCGGACTGTGCCGGGTTCTGAATTCGATTGCAATAGAATGTGTTCTCGAAGGCTCAACTGCCGTTCGCCTCCAGCCAATCCACGATCACGTTGCTCAT
>JAPULD010000499.1 GCA_027295365.1 Planctomycetota bacterium | reverse complement strand
ACTCGTTCCCCAGAACACAAGATCACCGGCCCGGAGGATGAGAGAGGGTCTTACTCTGAAAGTTGAGCCCAGATTAATCTGAGCCAAGATGTCGACGCCAAGTGGAAACAGCACCAGTGGCAGACAGTAGAGCCAGATTCTCGCCAAATGGACTCTTCGTATTCGGCAGATCCTTCGGGTGATGGGCAAGGCGATGAATCCCAGGGGGGCCAGTATCAGGATCAACAAGGCGTGGGCCGTCTTCACCGGGAGGTAAATACCGATGCCGGGATCCGCAAATTGACGTTTCTTCAGCGCCGAGCCCAGGCTAAACGGGATCAGGATCGGGAAGTAGCGAGTGGCCATCGCACGGGGGGTCTTTCCCACCCATGGCCCTCCCGTCTGATAGATCGGACTTTGGGAAAGAGGCAACGCGGCGGATCGGATTCCTATTGTCAGCGGCGATCCATTCAACGTGAAACCCTGCATGGAGATCCGAGAAGAAAAACTCCATGCTGCCAGGCCGACACTGAACGCGAAGATCGGATACAGCAGGATCAGCAATAGCAACGGATACCAGACGATTCGCCGCAATTTCATATCGTGAGTCATCTTCAGTTCGCGCCAGAATCTCCAGGGCCGAAGCGACATCCACAGGGTCCTGAAGGACGCCCATAACCAAGCCCGCCTTGTGCGCACGAACGGAGATTCCACGCACCAGCCTGGCATGTTCAGTTGACGATTGAGCAGTTCACCCCAGTCGAAGGGCAGACCACACTCGGCGCAGTTTCCCGAGATCGGGCACTGCTCCCGCCACGAATCGACCATGCCATGAAGGTCATACCCGCAGCGAGGGCAGATGATGGAATCAAGATGGGAACGGATGGCGGAGGTCATCTAGAATTATTCAATTGGACGCTCCAGCGAGAGAGTCCGGGGGTTCCCCAGCGAATACGATAGCACCCTATGTTCACCGGCCTCATCCAGCAACTTGGCATCGTCCACGCGTTCGAGCCCAATGAATTCGGGGTGGTACTGCGCATCGACCCCCAGAAGTGGGCACACCGACCGAGTCATGGCGACTCGATTGCCGTCAATGGCTGCTGTCTCACCGTCACGCCTGATGATGATGGGATGCTTCGTTTCGACGTCATTCGCCAGACACTGGATGCGACGACATTGGGTGGTTTGAATTCCGGGGGCGGGGCCGGGGGCGGATCCGGGGGCGGATCCGGGGGCGGGGGTCGGGTGAATCTCGAACATGCCGTGACTCCGGCGACGTTGATGGGAGGGCACATCGTGCAGGGGCACATCGATGGGGTGGGACAGGTGATCCGGGTCGTCAAGACCGAATCCGAATGGAGGGTTCGGGTTGAGCCTCCATCAAGCCTGATGGAATTCATCGTCGAGAAGGGATCGATCACCATCGATGGCGTGTCGCTCACCCTCGCCATAGTGGGCGATGATTTCTTCGAGGTCGCGCTGATCCCCACCACACTCGAGTTGACCACAATGGGGTCGCTTCATGAGGGGAGTCAAGTCAACCTTGAGACTGACTGCATCGCCAAGACCGTCGTCAACTGGTTGAAGCGTCGGGAAGCTTGAAGAAAAACAGAAAACAGAAAACAGAAAAGAGAACGCAGAAAACAAGAATGAAACCGCTTCCTGCTCTTCATTTCTGATTTTAATCTATTTGTTTTCTGTTTTCTCTTCTCTTCCCTACAACGTAATCGAAAACTGCTTGTTGTCCGATTCTTTCCGATTCGTTGTCGGTTGGATCTGCTCCAACGGCCCGGCGTGCATGCAGATCAGCGTCAAGTCGTCCACCTGATGCAGCGAGCCCGCTTCATCATCAAGGCGGCGTTTGATTTCTCGAATCATCGCGGCCGGATCGTCCTGCTGACTGATGGCGGCGAATTCTTCGTGATATCGCTCCGTGGGCAATCGGCGTTGATGCTGGTCAATCGCATCGTGGGGAAACGCTTGCTCGAAACCGTCGGAAAACAACAGCAGTCGGTCGCCTGCTTCGAGAGCGATCTCGGTCTGCTCAAACGTCTCATCCTCGAAGATTCCCAGCAAACTCCCTGCGGATTCGATTTCCAGGTGTTCCCCCGAGACTCTTAAAAGCTTTGAAGCGGGATGACCCGCCCCGGCGATCGCCATTGTGCGTTCGCGGCAGTTGATCAACGCGTAGACCGCGGTGGCGAATCGTCCATTGTTGCACTGCCTGCGGATCATGCCATTGTTTAGTCGGGTCATGACTTCGCTGGGCGAGAGCAGACGATACGAACTGTCCTTGATCTCCTTGGTGATCAGCGATCGATGGATGACCATGGTCATGAGGGCCGCGGGTACGCCATGCCCGGCGGCATCGGCAAGAAAGACGCCGATGTGATCTTCGTCAAGTCTGGCGATGTCGTAAATGTCCCCCGACACGTAATGAGCGGGTCGCCAGAGGGCATCAAACGAGACGCCATGCAGGGATGGAATCTCCTGAGGTAGGAACTCACGTTGGACGACGGCCGCCAGATGCATTTCCTCATGCATCTGGGTGATCTGATTTCGTAGACCCGACTGATATCGTTGGGCGATATGGGCTTCCTGCTGAAGCCGCGTGATTTCCTGCTGGCGATGCAGCACGCCTCTTAGGATCGAGGTCAACTGGTGATCATCGACTGATACCCGTTCGACGATCGCCCCGGCGAATTCGTAGGGATTGCCCTGGTTGAACGGCTGTTCACTGAGCGCGATGACCGGGATCGATTTTTCCTCGATGGTCGTGAGCAAGCCCAGCAGGCTGGAAGGAGCTTCGCCTCCTTCATCGAGAAAGATGACTGCGTCAATCGACTCGAACGAGACGGCCCGGAGGTCATCGACGAGTCCCAACTCAATCTCCAGGGAACTGGACTGTGACCAGGCATTCGTGAGGCGATCCCGAAGATGCTCGGCTCCGGGAATGAGCCGCTCGTCGAGAACCACCAGCATGAGATGCCGTTGCGCCATTGCCATCATTCCCTCCGTGGGACCATGAAGAAACATGCCGACCCCCTCCAAGCGGCATGCATATCTGGCTCATCGGTCTAGTGGGCCAGAGCCTTGAGGC
>JAPULD010000498.1 GCA_027295365.1 Planctomycetota bacterium | reverse complement strand
AAGACCCCCGGAACGCCGCGGTGCTGTACGTGGGGACGGAACGGACCGCATACGTCTCGATCAACAAGGGCGACTCATGGATCAATCTCAGCGGCGAATCGCTGCCCACCATCGGGGTCGATGACCTCAAGATCCAGTCTCGCACCCATGATCTCGTGGCGGGCACGCATGGCCGTTCGGTCTGGATCCTTGATGACGCCTCGCCCCTTTCGCAACTGAGTCAAGACATTGTCGAGTCGGAGTTCCATGTGTTCGATCCCCGACCTGCCCAGCCCCGATTCTACTTTCAATATGGCGATCTCTGGTCGGACAAGATGTTCATCGCGCAGAACCCGACCATGGGGGCGTATCTTCATTACTGGATCCGCGACTACGAAGACGAAAGCGTCTCGATCAGCATCGCCGACCAAAACGGTCATGTCGTGAACACCTTGTCGGGGACGAACCGCCCCGGATTCAATCGAGTGGTCTGGAATCTCCAGGCGGACAGCGCCCAGCAACTTGGCGATCCTCACAACCGGACGGAGTTCGTCGCGCCAGGCGAGTACACCGTGACGATCAAACATGGCGAGCACGACGGGAAGACGAGTGTGCAAGTATTGCCAACGCCCGGCAACGCAGAGAAGGAATAAGTCTCAGCCGTGAATTCAAGGATCTGGATACCGATCGCATTCAGATGCGCGACGGTGACCGTCACCAGTGACGTCATCCACCCGAATGCTGAGGTCATCCACCGGTCACCAACGTGAGCCACGCGACGGGGGAATCAGATCGCATCCTCCAACTCGTCCTCAGCGAGGATTTCGTTCAAGTCGGCCTTCTGCCCACCGCTTCGTTTTTCCTGCAAGGCATCGAGAATCATCTCGAGCCTGGCCAGCACATCCGGATCGCTGAATGCTTCTTCCATGCCCTTTTCGTGCTGCACGAGCCAGTTGCGCATGACGATGCAGGTTGACTGGAAGGGATCGACCTGATCACTACAGAACACGGACAGTTCGGTCATGTAGCTTGAGAATTTCAACTTCCACCCGCTCAGGGACATCACCATGATGCGGCGGGAAGCCTCCTCAACCGTGAGTTCCCACTTGATGGCGATCTGCACGATCGCCGATCGCATGGTCCCGCTGATGGGCACGGAGATCGGACCATCTGACGAGGGTGGAGGGAGTTGGGAATCGTTTTGACGCCTTGACTTGGACTTGAGCAACAACATGATTCAAGCTTGAGTTCCAGGCTTTGCCGAGGCAACCGCCTTGCCCAGCTTTACTCGGGGGTCGCGCTTGCCCAACCGGTATGATCCGAACAGGCATTTTAGGACGATGTTGTGGAGGCACGAAAGCGATCCGAGGTTTAGCCACCGAAACCTCTCAGGAGGATGGACAAGACCAGCACGACATACAGCACCGCCAGGAGTGTCGCCGCCACTGCCACCGCCGTAATTGCCAGGGCGATCGTCGAGCACATCGCGCAAACGGTGGCACAGAATCCACTCCATCCTGTGACAGGGGCATTCCGAATTACAACGCGTCTCTGAACGAGGGGAGCGACGATTTCGCCCCGGGCGGAAAGATCTTGAAATTCCGGGTTGGTCCATGATTTCGACATACCACTGTCTCCATGGTGTGCGTTGCCTGCTTGCACCTAGATCCGCTGATGGATTCTTCTTTTCAAATCACTTCAGAGCATGTGTCATTCTGTCGAGGCGGTGCTTCATTTTTTGAAGTTTCGATGTGCGGAGCATCATTCGGGGCCAGATTTCTTCGCTTGATCTGCATCTGGTTGCCCATGACGATGGCGCCGGCGGGGACGTTGCGCGACACGAGGGTGCAGGGCGCGATGGATGCGCCGTCGCCGATGGTGACGCCCGGGGCGATAACGCAGAACGCGCCGATCTGGACGTTCGAGCCCACTTTGATGGGGCGCACACGCTGGCGATTGAGCATGAACGTGTGGACGAAGAACCTCGTTTCGGTGCCCACCAGGACATTGTCGCCAAAGCTGATCATCGAAGGCTCGAACGGATCGAGCATCACGGCATACGCAATCCCCACATCCTCGCCCATCGTGAGATTGAACATGCGCTTCATGAGACGACTCTTGAATCGTGTGCCGGGCAATTTGGACACGATCTTCAGCAACACATGACGAAAGGCCACGCCCCAACGATTCTTGTAGTGAAACGCGTTGAGCATGCCATGTCCCGTCGCCTTGCGGTCGAATCCCTTTGAGGTGTCAGTTCCAGCATCGTTTGGAGGGTTCGCATCGTCGGGGCGCTGAGTCAGAGTAGTCATGACATGCTCCTTTAGTTAGTATACACTATTGTTTGATCCCGACCGCCCCTTTCCAAGTGGAAATTAATATTTACTAACTAGTCTACCTGTGAGCCATTTTTAAAATTACAACTTCTTTTATGACCATGCTTTACAAGAATCCGCGCCATCTCTCATAAACACCCACACCTGGCCTGTGACGCCCTCAGAAGCGCGTCACCCCAAGGGGCGGCTGCAACAGTCGCCCCGCTTTTTCGCACGTGTTCTATGCCTCAAACGAATCCAAGGTTTCAGGTTTACGAGATTCTGGGATTCAAGGATCCCGGGCGTTTATGGGATGGGGCTGATCTCGATCAGGCAATGATCCGAGCGAGCCCAGCGACGCTCGAAATCCATGCGCTCAACCTTGTGATGCCGACCATCCTTCGCCGCCAGGAGGACGCTCTGTCCATCGCGAGCCACACCACTCACCACCGCCCAATGCATCAGCTTGGGCATGTCATAGCGGGACAAGAACCACCGCACTTCATATCCCGCATCGAGCATGACGAGCACTGGCTGTTCATGCTGGGAGAGCCGGGCCAGTGACTCGAAATCCCCCTTGAAAATTTTCGCCTGAAAGCCACGCCCCCTCGCTTCCAGCAGCACATCGATGGGCGTCGCTCCGGCTTCATGCCAGGGCAGTTCTTGCGCCATGAGAGACGCATCTTGAGTCTCATCCATATAGGCCATGACCGCAGCCAGAGCCTGAGCTCCGCAGCCGGCCACGCCAGTCACCTCGGGCAGGTCAATCCCCGAGATCAGGTCGTACTTGCCCGAGGCCACGAGGCCAGACTCGTGATAGCTCATATTGATGGGCGAGTGACATGATGCCAGACTGATCAATGGAATCAGCAGGATCATCAACCGCACAATCTTCAACTTGGAATGGAATGCTCTCATCACAATCAGGATTGAACGAACGTTCCATCACCGGCCGCAAGAAGCGCAAAGAGCCCCACGATGACGAGAAAGCTGATCCAGAAATTCGATACCTGGGATTTCATGGCCCCCGCTTCCTGCATCATCCTGGGATTGGCCCCCAACACGTCCAGGTCCTCTTCCGTCAAGGCAAAAGCCATCTCACTGGCCTTTTCGGGATCGCGTCCCATCTCGATGAGCCGTTGCATGATCTGCAATCTTGCCGCGAGCGCCTCGAGCGACATCGAATCCGTCGTGGTCATCAATCCCCCTTCAAGGGATGAATCGACGTAGGAAGCGTGACTTTGTCCTTTCAGGCCAAGAACCACACACAAGGCCATGAGGATTGCACACCGAATTTGAGACATGAGTCTCTCCATTCAACCACACATGCATGAGCGGGGCGACTTTCGTGCGATCAGGCATCTGGAAATTCATACCCGAACCATGGTATCGCCAACCACACACGATGGGATGTAGTAAATTACCTTGATCACGATGGCAACTGATTCCATACATGCAGACGTTTCATCAAAGGGCTCCGCCCGCCGGTTTCTGCAATGGGCCGGCTTGATCGGTGGACCACTGCTGGCCCTGGCGTGCTACTTCGTGCTGCCTGATTCGTACGAAAACGCGGCGGGCGAGTTGAGTGAATTTACGCCCTCGGGTCGCGCCACGCTGGCGGTGATGTGCTGGATGGCCATCTGGTGGCTGACCGAGGCCCAAAACGTGGCGGTGACGGCTCTCCTGCCCATCGCCATCTTCCCACTGCTCAATATCGCCAGCATCAGGGCCACAACTTCGCCCTACGCACATGAACTCATCTTCCTTTTCATGGGGGGATTCCTGCTCGCGCTTTCGATGCAACGCTGGGGGCTCGACAAACGCATCGCCCTGCTCACGCTGAGGCTCGTCGGCACAAAGCCAAACAACATGGTAGCGGGATTCATGATCGCAACGGCGGTCCTGAGCGCGTTTGTCTCCAACACCGCCACCACCGTGATGATGCTCACCATCGTGCTGAGCGTGATCCATCTGGTGATGAAGGGAAACCCGAATGACAAGGAAGGCGATTCGCAAAATAACCAGGGATCGATATCACCTAGCGATGGTCGCAACTTTGCCTTGTGCCTGATGCTGGGCGTGGCCTACGCCGCGTCGATCGGGGGCATCGCCACGATCATCGGAACCCCCCCCAACGTGTTTCTCATCGGATTCATCAAGGACTCGATAGATCCGGCGTATCGACAGGAGATCAGCTTCGCCCAATGGCTCGTCATTGGCGTGCCGCTCACCTGCTTCTTCCTTCCAATCGTCTGGTTCGCCCTGACGCGTTTGATCTACCCGATCCGGATCGATCGCATCGAGGGGGGACGCGAACTGATCGAGTCGAAATACAACGCCCTCGGACCGGCGAATCGTGGCGAGTGGATCACGTTTCTCGTGTTTCTGGCCACCGCGCTGAGCTGGATATTCCGCCCCCTGTTGATGAAGATCGAGATCCCCATGGGTGGTGCCGTGATGACGCCCTTCAAGGGGCTGACCGATCCCGGCATCGTCATGATCTCCGCGGTCCTGTTGTTCGTCATCCCCGTCGATCCCGGGAAACGGATCTTCACGTTGAACTGGCAGACCGCCATGAAGCTCCCCTGGGGTATCCTGATCCTCTTCGGGGGAGGCCTGAGTCTGGCCATGGCGGTGCGAACGAATGGCGTCGCCGAATTCATCGGCGCGCAGACCGTCGCCTTCAAAGGCGTTCCCGATCTGGTCATCGTGCTGTTGATCGTGACGATGATGATCTTCCTGACCGAACTCACGTCCAACATAGCGACGACTGCGACATTGATCCCGATCCTGGCGGGACTCGCCCCGGCTTTGGAAATTCATCCCTTCATGCTGATCATCCCGGCCACCATCGCCGCGAGTTGTGCGTTCATGATGCCCGTGGCGACCCCCCCCAACGCCATCGTGTTCGGATCGGGACACGTGACGATTCCCCAGATGTGCAAGGCGGGTCTGTGGTTCAACATGATCGGCATCGTGCTGGTCACGTTGCTGGCCTATCTGATCATGGTGCCGTTCCTGGGTTTGTCGTGATCCCGATACGACGACTCATCGTCGATAGGAAGGCACAAAGATCAGCAGGCGTTTGCCTGCAGCTTCCCACAAGGGTTCGAACACTTCCCGGGACACCACGAGTACCTTGCCTCGTTCGCGAGCCAGGACGATGGACCGCTGATCGTGGGAGCTCCCGATGATGACGACCCAGCCGTATTCGTCTGACGACAATGAAATGGAAGTTCCATCGTCAACCGGCTGAATCCTCACCAGCACCGGATCATTCCTGCGCACGTGCGTCTCGAACATCGACCATCGCCCAGATGACACGACGACTTCAAAGCCATTCATTTGCCCTTGGCCAATCAAATCGACCTCGTTCGCCATCAGGTCATGCCAGGGCAGGGCCTCCGCCACATCCTCCGCTTCCAGTTCGCGATCGTAATATGAAAAAATCGAGGCCAGGGCCTGGGCTCCGCTCCCCGGCTTCCCACTGACCCTGGGCATCTCAAACCCATTCACGAGACTCCATGCGTCCTCTTGAGAGAGCGTTTCCAGTCGAGTGATCCGGTTTGCAGATGTCGAGCATCCACAAAACTGCAGCATCACAATAATGAAGAAAGAACGAATCATGCTCTCTTTCTCTGAACTTGACCTGATGTGGGCCTCATTGACGCTGCTTTTCCTACCATATCTTGAATCTGGGGGCGAATGGGAGTGCGATTGGTGACGTGACCTCGTGTCATAAATGCAACTCTTTGGATTCCTGACTGATATGTTTGATAACCGCCTTTTCTAGTTGAGATCAACGTATGACCATTGGATGGCTGGGAGATGCCACATATTGGCTCGGATGGATCGCCGGATTCGGGATCCTGACGCTCTCGGTCTATGTGGCCTGGAAAGCGTGGTTTGGCGATCGAGCCATGGGCCGGAGACGATGCCCAAAATGCTGGTACGACCTGGCGTATTCCGAGGGGATGACCTGCAGTGAATGTGGTTTCACTGCCCATGATGAGCGACAGTTCGGCAAGACACGCCGACGCATCGGGCGAGGACTGTTGGCGATCCTGATTGCCGTCTCCCTAATTCTCTTCGTGAGAGAGCGATCGAATGACCAGGGGTGGGCGAATATGATTCCCTCGCGGGTGCTGATCGAAACGCTGCCCTTCTTTTCCGACAGCAACAACGATGCGGTGACCAAACTCATCGCGCGATTCAATACCAATTCCCTCTCGGAAGAAAACCTCAAACGACTGCTCGAACGATGCGTCAGCGGGGATGGAGGTTTCAAACCGGGCACCCAGGCCTGGGCAAACAAATACGGCAACATTCTCAATCGATTCCGACCCGCGTTGGCGGCGCGACGCCAAGACGGAACTCTGGATGTCATGGAAGAGCTTTTGCTCGATCTCCCTCCCCTGGTGATTCTGAGATCTCGCTCGCAATGGCCAATCGGAAGCTCCGCACAAATTGGTGTTCAGGTTCAGAACTGGTGGCCCCATGGCTCGGACAATCAAGTCCACATCGCGCCCCAACTCGAAGGCGCGGAATCGAAGACGATCGTCTACCAAGGCCTGAGAACCCCCAATACTTCGTACACCATCCTCACGCCACCCCTGGATGAGTCGTGTTCATCGATCGAGATTGAAATCACGACGTCTCGCCGCACCGTCGAGATCGATGATCAATGGCAACACATTGACACCTCGACGATTCTAATTCCGATTCAGGTTGCAGGCCGACTCGAGACGATGATCACGCCCATCTCTGGCCCCTCGCTCGACGAAGCCGTCAAGCGATCCATCAGCGGTGCATCCCGATGGACCGGAGGCAAACGCCCCCTGCGTATGTACGTCAATCCGGGCCAGACCGCGATCGCCGATTTCAATGGCATTGCCATCGGTTTCGTCGCCAAGCTTTATCGTGATGATGAACTCATGGACACTGATCACACATGGTGGATGGGAGGACGACAAGTCTCGGATCTCGGTTTCGGGTCCTGGTCCGACGACCCGACCATGAAACGCCTGATGAATGAGGATTTCAATCAAGGCACCTGGACGGTACACGTCGTGAGCGACGCAGCTCTTGCCATAAGGGCTGGCGAGGCGACCAAATACTGGAAGGGTGAATTCACGATTCCCCTTCGATATCGTGAGATTCCTCAAAATGCGCCGGAACCTCATTGGTGGCAGGAAGAGGAAGGCCAAGTTGGCACTGATGATGCGGATTCAGGAAGCAACGACTCGACATTGGACTGAACTTTCAGGGGGCTGACGGTACAAACAAGAAGGTACATGAGCCATTCCAG
>JAPULD010000497.1 GCA_027295365.1 Planctomycetota bacterium | reverse complement strand
GGCACGACTCCTCGCCCACGATCTCACCTGATGGCACACGCATCGCATTCATCAGAGCCGGTGATGACGACGAGGGGGAATCTTCGGGGCAACTCTGGCTTCTTCCGTTGGGTGGAGGCGAAGCCAGACAGATCACGACGCTTGAGCATGGGGCGTACGACCCGCTCTGGTCTCCCGATGGCTTGCGTCTGCTCGTATCGTCCTCGATCCCCATGAGCGAAATCGATGGGGAGCCCCCCTGGCCTCATGAGCGTCCACAGCGTGAATGGCACGATGTGAACCTTGGTGATGATGAATCGGCGCGACCCTCGGGAACAAAGGAGGAAATCAGGGCCTGGCTCAAACAGAACGCGTCAGATCACGACCCGTTCGTCATCAACCGAATCAATTTCCAGGGTGAGCAATCCTTGGCCGGCGAAATGCGTTTTTCGCAACTGTTTCTCTTGAATCCCGATGCGCCGGATGGTGAAGCGCCGACCCGGATCACCGATGGATTCTTCGATCACGATGACCCTTTGTTCATGCCCAATGGACAGGGCATCGTGTACATGTCGACGCGCTCGACCACGCAACACCCCGATCGTGAATTGCCCTCGACGATCTGGCACATCAACCTGGATGGCACCGATGATCGTGAAATCCTTGCGATCGATGGGTATACGTTGCGCTCGGTCAGGCCGAGCCGTGATGGAAGGGTGCTGGCATTCCTTGGACAAATGGTTGACCAGCCGGCGGATCGGCAGGTGCAACTCGGCTTGGCCTCGTTTGACGACGAATCGAATGAGCATGTCTGGCTGACGGATGAAGATGTATTCGACTATTCCATCCGCAACCTGAGTTGGACGGGACCAAGGCTCGAACTGCTCTTTACCGCCGCCAGGGAAGGGGGCGTTCCTCTGACCATGATCAGTGAAGGGTTGATCGAACCCGTCGGGATCGTGTCGCGAGACGGAGATGGACCGGTAGGCGTGGGAGCGTTCGATGTTCAAGGCAAGACGATCGTCTACGCTCAGACGAGTCCCTCGAACCCCAGCGTCCTGCGCATCATCGATGCCCAAGGTGATCGGCTTGCGTACGACGCAAATGATTGGGTCGCGACGAAACGACTTGCCAAGCCAAGGGGCGAATGGATTACTCGACCCGACGGAACCCGGGTCCAGTATTGGGTGATGGAGCCGACCAATCGCGAGCCGGGCCAGGACTATCCAGTGTGCCTCGCGATTCATGGAGGCCCTTCATCCATGTGGGGGCCGGGCGAGGCCAGCATGTGGCATGAATTTCAACTGTTGTGCAGTTGGGGCTATGCCATCGTCTATGCGAACCCACGTGGCTCGGGAGGCTATGGCTATGAGTTCCAACGCGACAACTTCCAGGACTGGGGCGATGGACCCGCCGGTGATGTGCTCGCCTGTCTCGATCAAGCGGTCAACGATCACGACTGGATGGACCGGGATCGACTTGTCGTCACTGGTGGAAGCTATGCCGGGTACCTCACCGCATGGATCGTCGCCCATGACCATCGTTTCAAGGCCGCGGTCGCCCAGCGTGGTGTCTACGACCTCGGGACGTTCTTTGGCGAAGGCAACGCCTGGCGATTGACCCGTTTCGCGATGGGAGGGCAACCCTGGGAATCGCGTATGAGGGCGATCTACCGACGTGAAAGTCCCTTCTCTGACGTGCAGCGGATCCAGACGCCACTCCTCATCATGCATTCAAGCCAGGATCTGCGCACCGGGGTGTCGCAATCGGAAATGCTCTATCGGGCTCTCAAAGTGATGGAGAAAGAGGTTGAGTACATTCGGTATCCGAACGCGGGACACGACTTGTCGCGAACCGGTCAGCCTCATCAAAGGCTCGATCGCTTGAACCGGATCCTCGAGTATTTCGATCGGTTCATCGACAACCCGCGCCCCGCGCCTCAGGAATCCAGTGCTGTGGATTCATGACCGGAGTTCGTTGTGATTTGAGTATGAATCAGGCTGCCTTGCGATCCTGGTATTCGGGCTCTGCCTTCGGAATCGCGACTTCACCTTCCGGATGCAGCAGCAAGGCCATGTGCCCTCCCATCAGGTCCATGATGGCGTGCATGACCATGGGCACCCAGAGCGATCCGCCCAGGATGTAGACCCCTCCATACAGCAGGCCGACGATGAACACCGTGCTCATCCCGCGTCGCCCTTGATAGAGATGGCCCATCATGAAGATGGCTGAGGTCAGGAACACCGAGACGACCAGGCCGCCGATTGATTCCCCCAGGAAACGCGTGGCATACCAGATGAAGAATCCGCGAAAGATGAATTCTTCGATGATCCCCGCGGTGATGCAAAGAATGTTGAAGCGCTTCAGCGCAGGTTTGGTCCGGGGCAGAAAAGGAGCCAATTGGTCGGCGAGTTGTCTCAGGTTCTCCCGCTTCTGATCATCATTGAGCTGTGAACGGTAATACAGACCCAAGCCAATGATGCCCAGGATCGCCACGCCGGCGCTGATCCAGAACCCAAGGCCAAATGATGCCGTGAAACCCAGCAGTGCCAAAGAGCGACCTTGCCACGCCCAGAACGAAAGCAGCAGGAACATCATGATCCATTGCACGACGATCATGTTCCAATAGACATTGATCCGTTGGGCACAGTTGTAATCGATCATGGCGCGGAGTTGGCCACGCCCCAGGTATTGGTTGAGGGGCACAAGCACCGCGATGAAAAGCACAATGATGTGGTCCAGAAGGATCATGTCCATGTCCCAATGGCTTCAGGCCAGCCTTTCATTTATATGAATCGCATCCATGAAGACACTGACTTGAATGCAAGATGCTGATAATGGATTTCGGACCTTTTATTCCCCTCTCAGTGCCCTTTCTGCAAGAACGTGGGCAATTGAATTCCATATCCATTTTTCGGTGGCTTCTCAAGACGTTCAATCAGAATCTCTGGTAAGACCTCGTCTGACCATGAACCAGGAGCATGTCAATGTTGATTGAGCATCAAGGCAAAGGCCCGACCATCCACGAGTCGGCTTGGGTCGCCCCCAACGCGATCGTCAGTGGCGACGTCACTATTGGTCCCCACGCTCGGGTGTTGTATGGCGCAGTGCTGACGGCTGAATCAGGCTCCATCACCATCGGCGCCCACAGCCTGGTCATGGAACAGGCAGTCGTGCGCGCAACGAAACGATTTCCCACGAGGATTGGAGATCATGTTCTCATTGGCCCTCATGCGCATCTTTCGGGATGCAATGTCGAGGATGACGTGTTCATCGCCACGGGATCCTCGATCTTCAATGGCGCCACGCTGGAACGCGCTGCCACGGTGCGGATCAATGGGATCGTCCACATCAACAGCCGCCTGCCTCAGGGAGTCGATATGCCCATTGGCTGGATCGCGGTGGGGGATCCCGCCCAGATCCTGTCCCCCGACCAATGGGATGCCATTGGCCCCGCGCTGCGGAACGAGGATTTTTCGAAAACCGTCTTTGGTCTCGATGCATCTGACTCGAGGTCGAATGTCATGAAAGCCATGACGACCAGTTATGCTGAAGTCTTGGGTCGTCATCGGGACGACGTGATTCTCAATGCAGGAGGTTGATCAACGATGTCTTTTCTCGCGCAGACGC
>JAPULD010000496.1 GCA_027295365.1 Planctomycetota bacterium | reverse complement strand
TTCATCAGCCGCGCGGAGACGATTGAAACGCCTCCCACGACGACTTTGTTCTCCTGTGAAGGCGAGCAGGTCGCGACGCTGGCGGAAAGCGATATGAGTCTGGCGATCGAGGAGGGGATCACGCCCCCCGAGCTGTTCACGTTCAAGGCTGCCGATGGCGTCACCGATCTGTATGGCGTGCTCCACAAGCCCTCGCATTTCGATCCGAATCGCCGGTACCCGCTCGTCCTCTCGGTGTATGGAGGCCCGCTTTCCAAGAGCATCAGGGCTCGTTACCGAGCCACCAACCCCGATACGGAATTTGGCGTCTGCGTCGTCACCATCGAAAACCGGGGCACGACCGGACGAGGCAAGGCGTTTGAATCCGCGGCGTACCTCAAGCTGGGCGATGTGGATATCGCCGATCAGGTGGAGGGCATCAAGCACCTGACCCAGCGAGCCTACATCGATGGCGAACGCGTCGGCGTCTATGGAGGCTCCTACGGGGGCTACATGTCGGCCCTCGCGCTGACCAAGTACCCCGAGGTCTTTCACACCGCCGTGGCGATAAGCGCCGTCATCGACTGGAGACAGTACGACACGATCTACACCGAGCGGTTCATGCGTACGCCCGAGGAGAATCTCGAAGGCTACGACAACGGTTCGGTGCTCACCTATGCCAATCAGCTTGAGGGCAATCTCCTGATCCTGCACGGCATGGTCGATGACAACGTGCATCCCACCAACATCTGGCAATTGTCGAAGGTCCTCCAGGATGAAGGCAAGTCCTTCGACATGATGCTCTACCCCCTGACCGGACACGGCTCGCCAAAGCATGGCCGCAATCTGAGGCTTGAATACCTCGTGAGGCATTTGCAGGGTGATCGGGTGTATTCCTCGGGCCAGGGAGGCGAACGGGCAGGCGGCCAATAAACGAAACCGCCAGTACGATCCTCAAACGGATTCAATTCAGGTCTTCTGACAACGCCGAGTGATTCGGCGTTTTTTCATGCTTCTCCGTGGATCAATCACTTGCGTAACTCGAGATCGATTTCAACGCCATCCGCGGGCTTGGTGGAAACCCCTGCCCGAGCATGATTCTCGGGGTTGACGGCCCTGAATCGGAAGAGCTTCACGAACGCTCCGACGACGAGGGCGACTTCCATCTGCCCCAGATTCTTGCCCGGGCAAAACCTCGGCCCATGACCGAAACCGAAATGAAGAAGGTCCCGGGCATTGCATTCCTTCTGGGAGAGATCTTCCCACCGTTCCGGGACGAACTCGATCGCGGGATGACCGGTGACGTTGACGCCCCAGTGATCCTCATGTCGATTGGCGTGCCAGACGTCCAGGAGAATGTGCGTTCCCTTCGGGATCCACAACGTGCTCCCGGACGTCGTTTCAATCCAGGTGTCGGTCGTCGCTTTCCGAGGCAGAAAATACAGGGAAGGAGTCAGACGCAGGGTTTCGTCCAGGACGTGCCCGAGATACGTCGCCGTCTCGAGATTCTCAGGCGAGTAATCCTCCAGATCTTTGACTTCCTGATAGACCTTCTCCTGGCTCGCCTCGTTCCGGGCCAGATGCGACAGCGCCCAACTCGCATACGACGTCGTGGCTTCCAAGGCCCCGGCCAGGAAGACTTTTATGTTGCTTCGAATCAACGCGTCCGGCGCATCGGACTTGAACTGTTTCCAAAGTCCCGTTCCCGCTTGTCTTTGAGCGATGACCAGGTCGGTCAACTCCTCGAACGCCTGGTGCGCCGCCTTGCTGGCGACTATCCTCTTGCTGAGGCCGGGCAGCCATTTCAAGGGAACGCCCAACAGGTTGACGACCGTGTCCCGCACGATGAATTCGATGACTCCATCCAGCGCGGGAACGTACCGATCTCTGATCAGCTCGTACTCGACCTCCGCGCCGAAGAAATTGTTGACCAGCATCTCCAGCATGACGGCCTTGATTTCCGGCTCGACCTCGACGCGGATCGACGATCCGGAACGTTCCAGTCGTTCCCGGATCACCTCGAGACGCTTGCGTACCGTGTGTCGGAACGTCTCCTCGAACTCGTGAAACTGCTCGGGTTGAAAGAGCGATGACCTCCCGAAGGGGGGGGTGGACAGTTTCTTCTGTCGCTTCCAGGTCGGCCCGTTGGCGTACAGGAGCGAATCCTTGCCCGTGGCTCGCGCGATGCCCTTGGATGGGCGCGTGTCGCGATCGAACTGTCCTTCCCGACCTCCCGTCTCCTTGGAGATGGCCCGGATGACTCCCGGATCCCGGGTGATCAGGACCGGCGCGAGCCCTGGCACGTCCAGGTATCGATTGTGCTGGCCCGATCCTTCTTCGGACTCGACGCCCCAGAAGTAGGTGTCGAGGATTCGAATCGGCTCCCGGTAATTCCAGGGGTGTGGGAAGGGCGTCGTCGGCCTGCCTGATGAGAATGAAAAGAGCGGCACCCGCGTCGGCTTCACATCACCCCGGAAAGGGTTGCGCCCAAGCAATTGTCGAGGCAGTCGCGCGATGCTCCGATATCCCGGAACGTGATCTTTCGCGAATGCCGAGCATGAGCCCAGCCAGGAATCGGGCATTGGATTTCCCCATGTCGATTGTCGGTTTCAAGCGGAGCCCGCGGCTTCGTCTCCAGACCCTGTTCAGCAAGCAATCTACTCGCTGAGCACGGAAATGTCGTGCTTGCCCCTCCATTTTTGTCGTTGTGCCGGTCCCAGCATCTTCTGCTCTCGCCGGCGACCTCAGAGCAGTTTGCACAGCGCCGAGGTCAGTGACTTCTGGCCCGAGGCGGAAAGTTCCCCCGGCTCCAGGATGCTCACCATCGAGGCTCCTTTCATCTGGTCTCCCGCCGCTTTCTGCAATGCCTTCTTTAGGGCCTCGCAGCGAGGCGCGCCGATCTGCTTGGCGAGGGCGTTCAGCGACAACTCGATTCGATCCTTTTTGGTGGCGTAGGCGGGGGCGAGAAAGCAGATGCCGACTTCCTTGCCTTTGATCGAACCGCGGAGCCCGACGCCCCCCGCGCCCCACTTGAGCGTGCCGCCTTTCTTCGTCCACACGCCGATCAGGGTCTTGAAGTACGAGCCGCTGGCCTTGCCCGCCTCGGCCTGGAACTGCTTCTCGTCCATGGTCCCCACGCGGCAGTTCTTGGATTTGTCGTAGTGTGATGTCATGAGGTTTGTACTCCATGTTTTGGCGGTCGGAGTCCAATTCGAAGAAGCATACCATTCCCGTTTTCTTCCCGGACAAGTCTTCTTTCACTTTCAAGTCGTGTATGTCAGTTCCCTTGTGGCTTCAGCTACTATGGAAGATGTTTTTAAATATGCCGGTCGACGTAGAGATTTTTCAACAATCGCAACCCGAAGTTGAATCTTCTTCGCATTCTTTAGCCAAACTGGATATTCGGGAATCTTGATATGTATCGGAATATCTTTCCGCAGTGAACCACTCAGTCCTAAGGGCAGTGCCTTATCTTCCGGATTCAAGAATGTCCCCATACATTCGTGCTTTTGTTCGCCGTCAGATGACTGAAAGTTGGCCTCAAGCCAAGCTCTAGCACAAACGGGCCTGTGATGGGGATGAACGTACGCGTCAACCGAGGCAATGAATTTTTTTGTCTCGCCTGGTTTCAGTATGCCAATATTGCCTTTCAGTTTCAATTTGCTCTTTTTGAATCGCATATGGTGCAGGCTAACTGCGCACGCCGTTCCAACGTCAATGGGACTTTGATTATCCAAGACATGTGCGAGTTCATTAGAGAACTCTTCGAATTTACAGGGAATATGTGTCAGAGTACCTGCGGTTCCCACTTTGGCTGGTTTGAACTCCGAGGGAAGTGCTTGAGGCCAGATCGGATCAATTACAATGATCTTCAGGTTCTTTTCACGAAACCGCTCGATTATGCCTGCCCTGATGTACTCATCTCTAAGGCTATGTCCGACTACGACAAGGCATTTCGCAGATGAAAGAGAAGCCAAGAAATGAGAATATAGTGCGAAGAAATGTTGATCGTAAATGTCTTTAAAACGCGTCGGAAAAACAACAAGACGTTCAACATTGTGCCCTGCTCGATTAAAGATTGTGTATGAATCGATCTTTTCAATAATTCCAGCATCGTCCAAATACCACGTCACAGATCCATGGAGTTTTATTATCGTGAAACCCTTGTCGAGACTAAACACAATGTTTGGATCCCATATATCGCGTCGCCCCTTAGTGACGAAATTATCCTGAACATTGATACCAGTCTCTTCTGCTGTGTATTCGAGAGCGAAGTCATAGTTGGTGGTGTATACGGGGTAACCTTTGTCTGCAACTACGCCAACAAAAGCTCTGAGCATGTTTAGCGCCTGTTGCTGATCAAACATGAAACATGTTCTTGCCATGAAGTCGAGGATGTGGGATCGAGTGTCTTTGATCTCGGAGATGTACGTTTGAAGTTTCGCACGATGCTTTTCGACACGGGCACCCTTCATAGAAGGGGAGATTGTCTTCTCGACAAGCTTCCATACGCTCTGGGTTCGTGGATCTGCAATAGTGTTGGCAGCAAGCAGAAATTCCTCAAGGTCTCTATTCACCCCGAGCTTATCGATGAACATCCGGCAAATCCTTTTATCGACGGGAGAAATATTATTGCGTGGTTGCTTCAGAAATGCATCGAACATGCCACCCATGGGAGGAATATTGAGCGACTGAGATGCACCGGCGCCAATGAGAAATACGACTTCACCCGAATGTTTCATATTCCTGTACCTTATAGTTACTTCCCGGATCATGTCCGTGGATCGGCTGCTCAACAGCATATTGTATAAAATTCCGTTGAGAGTGAGTCGTGGGCCGTGCGATGCGCAATTTTGCAAAGCGAGACTATTTCCACACTCAAACATTAAAGCAAACGATTTGCCGGACATTGCGAAAGGCCACGTACCGGGTCCGGAGGCCGGGGAACATCCCCGGTTTGTTCTGATGGTCGCGCGCGGTGGGCCTTTCGTCAAGCGGGGTATGTGGGATCAACCCGGTAAAAAGCGTGGATTCCGCTCCAGAACAAGGATTTTGGATGGTCGTTAGAACCCTTTGGGCTGACCGTTATAAAGGATTCACGGGTCATGAAACGTACCAGTCCAGTTTTATTCTTCTGGTTAGAGCAGCTCTTTTCTGACCTTGGCATGGTCGTAGGTCGTGACTTCCAGATGATTGCCATCAGGATCGGAAAAAAAGTCGGAGATCGCCTTCTCGTGATCCTTAATGTCTTCAGGACCAAGCGGTGCGGCGAGCAAGCTGCCGGTCAAGAAAACGAACCAGTCCCGTCTTCTTCCCTGTGTCCCGTTTTCTTTCCGGAGGGGCAGCAGTCTGCCAGCGCTGTAGTCCATCACGTTAGCCGCGCGGAGAGCCCGGAGTTCGGGCCGGGTGGCAGTCCAAGCGCGGTATCGACGCCGGGCTTGTCCCGCAGATCACTGAGTAGTGCCTCGGCCGGCATGCCCCGACCGATCATCTGTTCCGATGCCGAGCGTGCATTCTCTACGGCCTTTGCGCGAAACACGGTGACCTCAGGGATACCATCCTCGATCGCGCGAACGCAGAGCGCCCGAATGTAGAATCGGTTGAATTCCCCTTCGCCAAGCATCTGGTGCGCGTTGCTACGCATGACCGGAGGCTTCGAGAATCCGCCGGACTTCAGCTTTCGCGGTTTCTCATGCGAGTTGAGGCGGCCACGAATAGCCGATGCCAACGTTTCGTCGTTGCCACCTCGCGCCGCATCCCGGATGAGATCGGGATACTCTCCCTTCCCTTGATCGCTGAGATTGGCACTCAGGTAGAGTGTCGATGCGTCGATGTCCCGGTCAATCTCGGTGAGCATCAGTTCCCGAGTTCTGGCATCCAGATGTTGGTAGTCAAGACCCATTGGGTTATCTCCTCTTGGTTATTCCGCGTCATGACGAGTGTAGGCTTGTGTGACCGCCGACAACATCGTGCTTTCTGCCCACCCAACAGTTGATTGACCACAATTCTGTGGACTATGGGTCGTTAGCCATGCTCTGCGGAATTCTGCAGTTCGGTGATATCGACACGCTCAATCAGAAAAGCAAACGATGTGCCGGACATTGCGGCGTTCTGGGTGCGAAGGCCGCGTTCCGGGATTGGGGGCCGGGGAGCGCCCTCAAAGAATCGCGATCATCCCTCGGGGCGGGCTGAAAATCAACCGGATCAAACGGGTTCCGCCGGTCACGGTCAGGAAACGTACCAGTTCCCGTTTTCTTCATCTGACTAGAGCAGCTCTTTCCTGACCTTGGCATGGTCGTAGGTCGTGACTTCCAATGGGTTGCCGTATGGATCGCAAAAATAGACGGAGATCGCCTTCTCGTGATCCTTAATGTTCTCAGGACTAAGCGGTGAGGCGAGCACGCTGCCGGACGACTCGATAAAGCGGAGGAATTCAGAGTCGGTCACTCGGAAAGCGAGACGCCGAAACCCGCGGACTTCCTGCTGGCCTTGTGGTGGACCCTTGAACAACGCGATCATCGTGTCGCCCCCGTCGTTGGAAATCATGAGGGGGCCTCCCTGCAAGGCCCATATGCGATACTTTTCCAGAACCTGGAATCCGAAAACCTGCCCATACCATTGGGCGGCCTGCTCCCGACTCGGGACGAACAATTCAATGTGATCGATCTTCATGGCGTCAGTTCGTAGTGTCCGCTGTGCGGACCAGTTCAGGTTCCGATCGAAGTTCATCAGGGTCCGCACTGCGGACACTACAGGTTTACGAATTGGCCCCAAGAATCGAACGCAATTGACCATGGTTGTTCTGAAGCCTTCGCTCGGCTTCGTTTCGATCGACACCCAGCTTCTTCATGACGAGAGCCAACTTCAGTGCACCATGGGCTTGGGCGAGCCATTCATGCGACTCCTCCCGCGTAGTCTCTGGAAACAGTTCGATGAAGATCCGGATCGCCCGGTCGGACAGTTTGTCGTTCGTCGCGCGGAGATCGACCATGAGGTTGCCGTAGACTTTGCCTAGTCGGGTAAAAGTCGTTGTGGTGATGATGTTCAGGGCGAGCTTGGTCGCGCTGCCCGCTTTGAGGCGGGTGGAACCGGTCAGCAGTTCGGGGCCCGTGTCCAGCAACAGCAGGTGATCGCACGCTTCGGGTGGGGAGGCCTGCGGCGCGCAAGTCAGCAGCCCCGTCATCGCACCCCGGGTCTTGGCGATTTTGATTCCCCCCAACACGTAAGGCGTCGTGCCACCCGCGGCGATCCCCAACACCGTGTCCTTTGATCCCACCTCCAGTGAGTCCAGTTCCTCGTTCGCCCCCTCGGGATCGTCCTCCATCGATTCCGATGACTTTCGCAAGGCCGAATCGCCCCCCGCGATCAAGCCCACGATCTGACCCGGATCGGACTGGAACGTGGGGGGGCATTCCGAGGCGTCCAGGACCCCCAGGCGACCCGAGGTCCCCGCTCCGAGGTAGATCAGCCGACCCCCATCCCGCATTTTCTCGACCAGGGCATCGATGAACGCCGCCAACCCCCGGGACGCGGCATCCAAGGCTTCCTGGACGCGACCGTGATCCTCGACCATCAGCTTCACGCAGGCGAGCGTGTCCAGGGCATCGAGGTCTTGCGATCCTTCATGACGTTGCTCAGTGCTCAGGTGACCACGATCGGGCGGCATGGAATTCGTAGCATTCACGATGACATAGCCTACCCCCAATTGAAAATCGCACCCAGGACTAACCCGGGCGCGTCAGGCCCTGATGCAGGCTTCCAGTCGCAACGCTCTAAGCGATGACAACGAATGCTTACGGGATCGGCTCGTAGCGAAGGAATCGACCAACGTCGTATCCTTCCCGATACCCCACCTTGAACCCTTGGTAATACCCACGGATGTAATTCACGTTGTATCGCCCCAGACGCTCGGGGGGTTGGTAGTCAAATCGATACCCAAAGAGTGCATCGTCGGCCCCATACAGATAGCCATCGCCATCGCCATCGGAATAGCCCAGATCAAACAGACGCTGCGCATAGAGGCCGAGTCGTTGAGGACGATAGGAGGAAGGGGAATACTCGGATTGATAATGGTTGCATGACTGTCCGGCGCAGCACGAAGGCGGACCCAAAGGCGACGCACGAGAGCACGGCACGGCGATGAAGGCCAGTAACCCGAACAATAATGCGGAGAACAGACGACGATCGCGCAGGGTTCGAGTGACTTGTTTCATTGATGAAGCTCCTGATCAGCTTGGGACGTGTGTCGCCTTGAAGCGGCGGGTGTGTTTGGGGACGTTGATCATGACACGAGGTATTCGCTCGCATTCCCGAAGTTTTTATCGGCGCATGAAAAAACCGTCCGTCGCGAGCGACGAACGGCTCATGTTTGTCATGACGTCGGAGTCAGACCATTTCCTTGAGGCCCTTGAGGGCGAGGACCTTCACCACGCTGTGCGCGGGCTTGGCCTTGAACATCATCTCTTCACCGGTGAAGGGATTGACGCCCTTGCGCGCGAGGCGACGGGGCTTCTTGACCTTCTTGATCTTCATCAGTCCGGGCACGGTGAAGGTGCCGGGTCCACGATTGCCGAGATCCTTCTTGATCATGGTGGACATTTCGTCAAAGACGCCCGCGACTTCCTTGCGAGAGAGTCCGGTCTTTTCGGAGATGTCACCGAAGATCTGGCTCTTGGTGCGAGGCTTGACCTCTGTGGATTTGGCGGCTTTCTTCTTGGTCGGGTTCTTCTTCTTGGCCATCGAGTAATCCTTTCAGTAGTGGCGGTTTGGACTTTCACCCATCTCTAGCGCGGAATGTACCCTTTGGAATTCATTCCGACAAGCATATTGTCCTACGAATATAGGCGTTTTGTGCTCTTTTTCTTGAATTCTATGGGGTCTTTTTCTGAAATGTTCGCTTGTTTGCGTCTCACAATTTCCCACGAGCGCCACGATGGGGTCTTCGATGACACACGATCGAGGAGAACTTGGAGATCGTTTCAGGTCACAGTTGACGGGTCCCCGAGGCCCTGCAATGATTCTGAGCACCCATGGACAGGTGGCCGAGTGGCTGAAGGCACCGGTTTGCTAAACCGACGTAGGGGGAAACCTCTACCGCGGGTTCGAATCCCGCCCTGTCCGCTTTTTTCTGCTTCATTCGTGGCTTTGCAACGCATTTGGGGACATGGATCGCGACAAAAACGTCTGGTCTCAAGACCATCCATCGAGACGTTAAAACGCCCTCATGGCTATAAAACCCTATGATTTTGGTCTCATGGGGCCTGGAATCACTGGAAAGGTAGGATTTTCGGACTTCGCTCACACGCCGGATCAGGGTGCCCAGATTGCACAGGCCTTCGGGTCGATCGGCGAAGCTCGATATCCAAATTCCGAAGTGGTGTCCTCCATTGAGCCCGATCCGGATCGATCCGATGAAAGGAAGGTGATCCGGGTACTGGAGGTCGCTATGGGTCTATTCGTAAGCACTCTGAAACTCAACGCCACCGCCTATTCGATGCACCAATTCTGCTCGAAGATCCGCGATGTGTTCCCCGTTCCGGTTGATGATGTCGTAGTCGAAGCTTCCACGGCATTTCTGTATCTCCAGACAGTCAACGACATTATGGGGAAGCGATTTGCCAACCGTGTGGCCAAGGCCATGAGTACGAAATTTAAGGCCCCGGCCCAGGATGTCATGTCCCGGGTCGCTCGATTGAGCGCATTGGTCGATTCTCACGATGGGGGCGAGGAATTTCATGAGTTCATCACCCGGGTCGTGAGGTCAATGCTCTCAGAAGCGGGTTGCCCGACCGAAGATCCGCAGGTGCTTCGGGAAGGGGTCATGCACTTCCAGGCAGCGATGTCCCCCATGAAGGAACACCTCATGGGCATCAAGAGCCAGAATACATGGGTCTTGCGTCGAGCTTCCTGATCCAGGCATTGCCCGGGTGGGGCATCGAGGCCTTGGGCGTATCCGGAAATTGTGATTTCGGGAGGCCAGAAGCGGGGGATAAACTGGCGCAAAAAAAAGAACGAGGTGGGCAGTCGGAACCCACCTCGTTTATTGACTCGCCTGCGGTTCGGAAGTGTGGGAAAGTGAGGATAAAAACGAAGAGAAGGTAAAGGAGGAGAGCAAATATCCTCCACAGGCGAGTATTTTGTCAGACGAGCCTGTGACCCTTCATTTGCATGAGGGGAAGCAAACCCATCTCACTCAATTATACCTTTGAATCTATTCGTAAGACGATGTGAAATTGGAGGATTCTTGACGATTCTGCCGCCTCGGGGAGGCCGATTCCTAGAAGATGAAACAGGGCGCCAAGCCTATTTTTGGCTCCTGATGATGATTTTCAGAGCGTTTTCAGGTTCGAGCCGTCAGGTTTCACCGGATTGACCATCTTAATGACTGACATGGAAACTACCTTGCGAAAGCAAGCCAACGAGCCCCGTATCGAGGAGTACCGTCTCGCGGCCTCTGCCATTGAAGGCGATCGCGATGCGATCGATGCGCTTTGGACGATGCATCGAAGGTGGGTCGCGGCGGTGATCCTCACGCATAAGTCCCGCGATGAGGATCTTGAGGATTTACTGCAGGAAGTCGCCATGACATTGGTTGGCAAGATTTCGACAGTCCGAGACCCTAGACATGTGAGGGCCTGGTTGCGGACAGTGGCGATCAACGCTTCTCGCGCGGCGGCTCGCTCAAGTCAGGCCCGCCCCAGGCTTCGATTGGTCGGGACAGAGCCCGAAGCATCGGGAGCGCCGTCGATCGACGTCACGGCCGCCAAGGATGAGGAAACACGACGCTTGTTGGGGCTCGTGGCCAAGTTGCCTGAGGCCTATCGCGAACCGCTGATGTTGAGGGCGTTGCATGGCATGCGATCGAGGCAGATCGCGGAAATCCTCGACCTGCCCGAGGCCACGATCGATACGAGAATTTCGAGGGCGAGAAAAATGTTGAGGGATCTGGCTCGAGGTGATGAGGTGAGCCCGGATCGCAAGATAGATGTTGACAGAGTGGATTGACATGGCATCGGCACGAGTACGAGCACGAGGTATGAGTCATGAATGATGAACGAGCCGAACAATTGATTTCGAAAGTGATCGATGGACAGGCCACGGATGCGGATTGGAGTGAACTGTCCGCCCAAGCGGCGCAGACTCCCGAGTTGTGGCGCGACTTGGCCGAGTCCCAGCGTCACCAGCAAGTGCTCAGCCTCGCGATCAACGAGGCGGTGTCGGTCGTGGGAAAAATCGAGGCTCCGACGGATCGGATTGACTCGTTGGTGGCCGACGAAGCCCGGAATCGGCGAACGAGCGCCAGGGCCTGGAGCGGCTGGGCGGTGGCCGCGGTCGTTGCCATCGCGGCGTTCTTCAATCAATATGGCATGAGGGCACAGCTCGGGCAGATGAACTCGAACCCAAGTGTTCTCTCCGCGGGCTGGTCGGCTGATGAAGCCTTTGATGCCTATCTCGACCAAGGTCGAAAGGAAGGCAAGGTCGTTGGCGAGATGCCTTCCAAGGTCATCGTCTCCACCCGGGAGAATCCCGACGGTGAAGGCTACGAGATCATCTGCCTCCAGCAGATCGTCATTCGTGAAATTGTTCCCGACCTGCTCGAAGTGACGGGGGAGACTCCTGAAGGTCAGTTCAAACTGGTCCCCTACACTCCGAAGCCGAGCGGTTTCTGATCGACTCTCGCCGACACGCCCAGCAAAAGGACGGCGTCATGACTGGCATGAACTTCACACGCACTCAATTCACGATCGGATCGAAGCGACCCCTGTGGATCGTCGGAATCCTGGCCTTCTCCCTTCTGATCGGACTGGGCGCGACCCAGGATGGTCAGGCCGACCGGACTTCGGAGTCGCAATCTGCATCCGATGCCGATGTTAAGGCGCAGACGGTTCAGATCTACGTCTCGTCGCCATCCGGCATCGGGATCGCAGGGACAGAAGATGCCAAGCTGAATTTCGGCATGTTCTCGATCAGTTACGACCTTGATGGGCAGAAGATCGAGGTCACCATGACCGAAGGGGATTCATACAGCGTCTTCGTCGATGGGGAACTGCTCAACGAGGACCAATACCGAAGGGAAAAAGGCCACCTGTTTCTGATTGATGAGCAAGGCGAGGTCATGAAGCAGTTGCGTTTATCCCCGGGCTGGCGAAGTGGCTCGTTTCCCGGATATCGTCTTTCCCGTCGCGCTCGCGCTGAAGCCTTCGGTGTCACGATGGACATCCTGGGCGAGTTTGCCTGGGTGGCCGGAGTGACTTCCCTTGATTCATCGTTCGATCCGCCTCCCGTGATGCTGGGTTTCTTCACGAGGGAAACATCACCCGCCCTCGAGAAGCACCTGAAACTCGAACCCGAGACCACGGTCATGATCTCCGGGTTGCATAAAACGCTGCCCGCCGACAAGGCCGGGCTCCAACTCTATGACATCATCGTCAAGGTTGATGACGAATCCCCGGTGTCAAGGGGCATGATCTTGAAGTCGCTCATGGAGAAACAGCCGGGCGACGAGATGGCATTCGAAGTGTTGCAGGCCGGCGCGACCCTCAGTATCACAATCGAACTGGAGTCCTTCGACCGGGAACGATTCCAGAATGCCGAATTCATCGGTCGTGTTCCCTTCCGGGGTCACAACCGCTTCCGTTACAGGAATGAAACATATCCGCTTGCTTCGAGCAATCTTCAGGGCATCATCGTCGTGCCGGGACAAGATCAGCTGTACAAGTTGCCCGAGGGCGAGAATCCGATCATGGAGGGCGAACTCCGATTGATACTCCAGGAATTCAAGGCGAAGATCGGATCAGTCGAGGAGCTTGCCGAGTTCAAGTTGAAAGCCGTTTCCGAATCACGACCGCCCACCGGGGAACTCAAGGGCACTCCGAATCGGAAGGACTGAACGCCTCCGATTTCAAGGCTGCTGAGGATCCCGGTACAGATCGAGGTAAAAGTCCAGCATCTTCCGC
>JAPULD010000495.1 GCA_027295365.1 Planctomycetota bacterium | reverse complement strand
CATCATAAGAGGCATTGTCCAATTCCATGGGCCCACCTTGAGCGACCAGAAAATGCACGAGATCCTCGATCGCTTCCTCGGAGTTTTTCACTCCATGCAAAACTTGGGGCATGCGAGCTTCAGGGTCGAGGGACTTCGGATCCTTCAACCACGTACGTAACCACGATGGCTTGATCCGCCTTCCCACATCACTGAGATCGGGAGCCGAGGCGGGCTCCAGCAACGCTTGCAGGGCATCATTCGGGGCGCGATGACACGAGGCGCATTGCAGATCGATGGCGAGCTTCATCCCTTGCAACACGTCACCATCAAGAGCAGGCTTGCCTGTCACCGGCAAGTCATGGGCCACGGGCGTTTCAAAGGGTCTCCACAACGCACGAAACTGGATCGGCCAGGGCCCCTCGGCCTGAAACTCGTATACCAACTGCTCTCGCTTGCGACTCAGCGTGATGGGCTGATGCGTCATGACCCTTTTGACTTCGTCCTCGGCATAGCTCGATCGAAGCATCTCGCCATCGCGATAGATGATCAGCCCCCCACCCCGAATGTCTGCCCCCAGATATGCCTCGCGGTAGGCCCCTCGGTCGAACGTCAGCGTAATCGTGGCTTCGAATGGGCCAGACGGCAGCCTGGGATCGAGCGACTCGTTTTCGTTCAACGTGAATGCCCCATGGGGCAAGGTGCGCGTGATTTCGATATCCCCCGAACGAAGGGTTACTTCGACGCCGGTCGATCCGATCTCGCTGATCGGCTTCCCCCCTGATGCGATGACTACCCCTTCGTTCTGTGGCCTGACTGGATTTTCGGACTTGCCACACCCCACGATTCCGATCATGCATGACAACATGGCCAGCGTGATGCTGAGACTCAAGGAGCGGCTATGACGATTCTCTTGCACAGGTGGATGGTAGGTCATTGAAGGGCATTCTTGCTGGTCGATTTGGGCGTAGAGCAAACACAACGTTGTTTCCAAGGTTTCCAGGGGCCGTGGCCGGGGGCGGGGATTCCGGGGACTCCGGGGGGGGTTGTGGACAAGCCTCTGGCTGGAGCGGTTAGCCCCGGCCTGTCGATAAGATTGTTTGAAGGGCCTGTTTCAAGCCCCCAGGAGGTATTCCATGTCACGTCTTTGGCGAGTCTCAGGGCTGGGGCTGTTGGCAACTCTTGTATTGGCGGCCCCCGCTCTCGCGGATCTGGGCTCGGAAGTTCGACACGCCATCCGGGGATCGCAAATCACCAAGGGTCGCATCACCGTCAGCATTCGCGATGTCGATGCCGACCAGGCCCCTCTCGTCTCGATCCTGTGGGACAACGGGAAGATGACCACGGCCGCCGAGACGCCCATGATCCCGGCCAGCAACATGAAACTCCTGACCACCGGGGCGGCCTTGCATGTGCTGGGTCCCGACTTCGTCTTTCAGACCAAGTTGATCAGGCAAGGCTCGCGGCTCATCGTCGTAGGGGATGGCGATCCCGCGTTTGGCGATCCTGAACTGCTCAAGACCATGACCGTCAATGGTCAGCATGGCCTGAGCATCGACCAGTTTCTCGATCTGTGGATCAAACCCGTCGTTGATTCTGATCTCGATGTAATCACCGAAGTCATCGTCGATGATCGGATCTTCGAACGTGAATACGCGCATCCTTCCTGGCCCTTGGACCAGCTCAACCGAAGCTACTGCGCCGAGGTTTCGGGGTTCAACTTCCATCTCAACGTGCTGCACTTTTTCCCCCGGCCAACCTCGGGGGGCGGGCCGCCCCAGTTGACGCCTTTCGAGCCCATGGCGTCATGGATGAACCCCAGGAATCGGGCGTCTAGCCGCACGAGCGTTCATGACCAGAGCAATGTCTGGATCGCCCGGAAGACGAACACCAACGAGCTGACGTTTTATGGCAATGTCAAGTACGTCTATCGCGCGCCGGTGCCAGTGACGCTGCATGACGTGCCTGAGTTCTTCGCTCATCTCCTGGCCGAGCGATTGCACGATAAAGGGGTGAGCGTGCAGAACTGGCGGGTGGCGAACGATGACGACCCGATCTTTGATGGCGAACTCATCGCCCCGATCATCAAGACGCCCATCGCGGTGGCGTTGAAGCGATGCAACGTAGACAGCGAGAACCTCTATGCCGAGTCGTTGCTGAAACGCACCAGTCATGCCCGAACGAGACAGCCCTCGACCTGGGCGACGGCATCAGGCGTCATGCGGCAGATCGTGCACGAGCGTTTGGAACTTGCCTCCGTGCCATCAGACCTGATCGTCGCGGATGGCAGCGGCCTCAGCCGCGACAACCGTGTTTCGGCCTCGACGTTGACCCGCTGGCTGGGCAGCTTTCATCGTGATGCGAAGCTGGGGCCCATGTTCAAGGCCTCGATGGCCGTGGCGGGCGAAAACGGCACCATGCGCAAGCGATTCCGCAACGTCAATCTGCACGGAGCCCACGTTCAGGCCAAGTCGGGCTATATCAACCAGGTGAGCTGCTTGAGCGGCTACGTCACCATGCCCGACGGACGTTGCTATGCCTTCAGTGTTCTGGCGAACGGCCTGAGCGGCCCCGGCAGTGTGCAACTGGCCAAGAAACTACAGGAACGAGTCGTCTCAGTCATCGCCCAGGAACTGGCCTCGGTAGAGATCACGCTGGGCGGAGATTGAGTCCGGGGATGCTCATAATATTGACTCCCGGCCCCTTTTCTTGACCATCAGAAATAGGTAACTGTCCCGAACGCCCTGGTGGATCGTGCTCCTGTTCAGGTATCGCAAGGCGCTCGATTCCGCCGCACTTTCGGCTCGGAAGACCTGGATGCGCGATTCGTCCCCCGTCCCTTCAATGTGAAAGCGCCTTCACCGAAGCCTATATCCGTCCGGGATGCATTCAAAATCACCGCGTTCTCGACTTCTTGTGGATCGAATCGGCGGACGAACGTGCGGTCGCCCCGATTCGTGCGGTACAATAGAGTGATTGGGCCGGCTTCGCGTTGAGCCCTTCAGCGACAAGACCGGTCCTCGGCTCATCAGAGAGGAGGATGCCATGCCGCTGAAGAAACTCAAAGAGGCCCTCGAACAACACCACGTCCACTACGAAACGATCCGCCACGATCCCGCCTTCACCGCCCAGGGCATCGCGGCCACGGCCCACGTCTCGGGCAACGACATGGCCAAGACGGTCATGGTCAAGCTCGATGACACCATGGCCATGGCGGTGCTGCCCGCCTCGCGCAAGGTGAACTTCGACCGGCTCAAGAAGGCCGCGGGCACGAGCACCGCCCAACTCGCCACCGAGGAGGAGTTCGCCTCGCGGTTCCCCAACTGCGAGGTGGGGGCGATGCCGCCCTTCGGCAACGTGTACGACATGGAGGTGTTCGTGGACGAGCCCCTCACCCACGACATCGATATCGCCTTCAACGCCGGCACTCACACCGAACTGATCCAGATGCGCTATGACGACTACGAAGCCATCGTGCACCCGAAGGTGTGCGAGATCTCAGGTTGATGAAAAGGCCTGCGAAGAAAGTAAGTCCGGCTGTGCCGGACATTGCGTGGTCAAGATCGGCCGGGAAGAATAAGGGAGAAGAATAAGGTGTCAGGAACCTTTACCTTCCATTCTCCACTAAAGGTTCCTGACACCTTATCTTTCCCCACGTCCAGGCCAAGTCGGGCTATATCAACCAGGTGAGTTGCCTCAGCGGCTACGTCACCATGCCCGACGGACGCTGTTATGCCTTCAGTGTCCTGGCCAACGGCCTGAGCGGCCCCGGTTCCGTCCAACTCGCCAAGAAACTGCAGGAACGAGTCGTCTCGGTCATCGCCCAGGAACTGGCGGTGGTGGAGATCACGCTGGGCGGGGATTGATCCCCCCCCCGGATGCTCAGATAATAACACCCGACCCTTTTTCGCTCAGGAGGTTTTGAGATAGTCTCTAATCCTTCTGCCAGTGGTCGATCATGTCTGTGAACACGCGGAAGTCGGCGTTGATGAGCAACACGATTTGATCGTCAAGTTATCGAGCCGCATCAGGCCCCCTGATCGCTCATTCGAAACTGAAGCGCTGCTATATATGTCTCGTCAGACATGAAATCCGGCGGAATGATCCAGCGAGCCAGCTCCTTGCCCTGCGGAGGTGCGGCTTCAAGGATCGGATTCAATCGGATCGGATTACGCGATCCGGCCGGTTGGATCACGATCCTGAGGTGGGCCTCCGCGTTCTTGCGAAACATTTCTTCATTGAAATTACTGTAGGCTGTGATCGACATCTTCGCCGCGGAAGCCACGACGATTTGTGATTGAGGTGATCCCTGCTCGTCCTTGAGTGTGACGGACTCGCACAACCAAGAGTCACATGCCCACGAATCCGTTGACAAGTGGGCCAGCACACTGCAGCGGTGCGCGGGTATGACTAAGGGGTCGGCCGTCCGGGGAATTACCATGAACTGAACATAGACGTGCCAGAAAGAACTGTCCGCCGTGTCATCCCGACTCCTATCGTGCAGCTTGCCTCGCTGTACGGTAAGAGTGCCTCCAATGAGATCGATTTCAGGCAGTCTCACTGTTGAGACCAGGATGCGCAGCAATTCGCCACGCGTAGCAGTTCGTACGCCGGTTGCGTCGCGCCATGGTACTTCACGGGCGATCGCCCCCTGCCCGGTTGGATTTTTGACAAGGTAGGGCGCTTCATCCGATGCGAGCAGCATCGCGTGAAGCGTCTTACCGTCAACTTCGAGCGAAACGTGCTGTAGAACGACTGGCTGTTTCTCCGCAAACTCGGCGAACACCTGCGCCTTCCAGTCGACCACATCCGACTCTGTGGCCGAAACTCCGGTGGCCCCTTTTTTCTCGTCTAGGCCGAGAATCAGCAAGCATGGCTCCGGACTCGCCGCGTTGCACATCCCTGCGATGCGCCGTGCGGCCTTCTTGGCGTCAATCAAATCTGCTTTGAGTTCGACATGTCCATCTTCGACTTGTTGATTCTTCTTGATCTGGTCGCAGATCTTTCGCGTCCAAGCTTCTACTTCCTGCTTCTTCATGTATTCGCCTCCCCATGATTAAACTCACAGTGTTCTCGTTGTCACTCATGTCCGTGTCCAATCAAATCTTGGCGTAGTAGCGGTATCATACGCCGATGGACCGCACGGAAATTCCGGGACAGGCACCTATTAATATTCGATACCGAGCGATTGGGCGATCCATTCGATTGGGTGTCGGGCCGGGCGATTGGTCACATCCCGGATCTGATGCCGGCAGCTCGCCCCCGTGGCGAGGATCTGCGCCTCGGGAAAATCCGGGACAGTCACCTATTTCTTGAAGACAAGCAGTCATTTATTTCCCCTGGCTATGCCAATGTCTCAGACGATCAGGGCTTCCAGGGAAAACAGGGACGGGGAATAACCGGGACAGTCACCTATCGATCAACTCGCTAACTTGAATCAGCGATGCGGTCATTCCTCAAGCAGACGAACGAAGCGCCAATGACATTTGTATGGACCAAGACTGCCGGTCAGATCCTCGGAACCCTCAAACGATTCTGTCAACAGCTACTGACTCAGGCCACTAGTAGGCCGTTGAAAGGCACTCAGTCCCTTAAGGATTCATCCATCTTCCTATTCCTCCTAATCAGACTTCTTCGATTTAATTCTTCCCAATAATCGTCATCTTTATAGGTCGCGCTTAACGGTATTTCATACACCCAATGTTCCTCTGGCCCCCAGTGAAGAACAGCATCAGCCATGTCTTTTAACTTGAAATCTTCGTAGGTAAAAAAAGAAGCAACCTCACCAGCCTTTATTCCTCCCAGCCAAGGCTCCTCTGATAATATAATTGAACCATTTTCTATATCTTTGATTTCGGCAATCCCCAAAGATGCCAACTTTGAATAGACATTTATGAAAAAGGTTGAGTTCGGATAATTGAGCTCCAGCAGCGACCCTGTGGTTTCAGACCGAATGCTACGCCCATTGCGGCCGACCTCCGCACTGATTTTAGTAACATGGTGGCCGCCGGCTATCAACAATGCCTTCTTCCCCTTAAGCAGAACCTCGGCCTCTACCACCTCATAGATATGCTGACTTCTTAGAGATGCTTTGTATGGCTCATAGTCCTCCGCGGATTGGATGGCTGCCCTATCTATCGACTTCCCTCCAGCTATAACGCGATATCTCCGCTCAGGCCGGAGCGTTCTATTTATATCCCGTACCGTTTTGAAGAATCGCTCATAGACCGGTGAATCCCACACTGTATTTGGGGAGATAACTGTATTTCTCCAAACCACGCGTATGGCGTCGACCGAGATGTCTTCACCGTTTATGTAACTATCTAGCTCATCTTGATAAAAACTATTGCCAAACTCAACAACGATGACGTCGATATCTTCCTGAGTCTGTTTGGAACTTAAAGCATTCCCGAGCAGTGTATGAAAGCTCTTATGCTGGTGCCTCTCTCCAATAGCGACGATTTGCTTACCTTGTTCAATCTGAAAATGGATCAGATTTACCAACTCACCTGACTTATCCGATGTGAATCCCATCAGAAGAGGTAAGGTTAAGGCTAAGGCTAGGATTGAAATTTTCCACATAAAACATCCTCATTAAAATGGTTCGGGCGAATCGGCAAAGTGAAACCTGAGAGGGAGATTCACTTCAGTCTGTGAGACTGAAGTGAATCTTAGGCAGGAGACACCACATAATCTTCAGAAGTGGTCTTCAGAATAGTTGTTTGAAAAGTAGGGACGGATGGATCCGGGACAGTCACCTATTAAAATCAATGCCGAGCGATTGGGCGATCCTTTCGATCGGATGCCGCGCGTGTCTCTTCGTCACATCCCGGATCTGATGCCGGCAACTTGTCCCCGTGGCAAGGATCTGAGCTTCGGGATCCTGGCGCAATGATTCACCCAGTGATTGCTCGAAGACCTTCATGGACAGGTCGAAGTTGTCTTTGGTGTATCCAAACGAACCGGCAAGGCCGCAGCAGCCCGAGTCGAGCACACTGGCTTGCTCACCTCCGAAGTTACCCGCGAGAAAATCATGCCGCCTGGAGGGGCTGTTGGGCATCGAGTGTGTCAAGCGTTCGATAAAGCAAGGCGATGCGAAAGGTCATCAGCGCACGATATCGAATGATTTCGACGTCTGAAGTCAATCCCACGTATTTTTTGAGAACGTCCTGTGTGTCGCTTATGGCGGCATGGGTGATGTAACGTGCAGTGTGGCGGTCAAGACCTATTTCTCGCTTTAGTTCCTCTCGGACATATCTGGCCATACTGCATCGTGGCGGTTGGCTGTCGGATTGTGCGCATTCGATCAAATTCGTGACAGATTCGTCAAACCCACCTTGGCATTTTTCGACGATGCCGGACAGGCCGAGGAGCTTTGAACAGGTTGGGGTTGACCCTTCGTGGTGAAGTTTGAAAACAAGGCTAATCAGGAAATCGTAGGTGAGGCTATCGATGATGCAACATGCTGCCGCTCTGTCGGGAAGGGATCCGATTTTTGTGGCGTGGAATTCCTGTTCCGTACGCTGAATTGACTCGCTGATGAGTATGCGTGTCGGTTGTCCGGGCAAAGTCGGCTCCAAGAGGTGTTCGAATTCGCTTCTGACATCGCACATCGTCTCGTCAATCTGGATGTGATTCGTCTGGTTGCGCGTCACGTGATCGACGAGTCGCTTGCGATTTTCGATGAGTGCGGATCGTACATCGGCAAGGCATGAATTGCGGGGAATTCTGGAGGTGGGTTCGTCGGAAAAGATCTTTTCTTGCACCTTTTTGCAGGCCGTCTTGAAAAGGATCTTTGTGACCAACGTCGTGAAAGTCTCGACGCTTGCCTTGATTATCGTTAGGATGAGTGACATCGGCCGCTTCCTTCTATTCTTTGATCGTCAACCTGACGGACTAACCCGGAGTCTGGTCGTAATCGTCAATCCATGACTGCGTCGCGGAAACGAGAGGCGTTGATTTCAGGAATTCAGAGCGGGCTTGGGCCATCAGGTTGCGCGCTTCGGCCGTATCGTTCCGATCTTGCCTCGCCCAGTACTCGTGGGCGCACACATAGAGGAGTGATCCCATGTGCTCCGGCGAGGCGTTTGCCCTTCGTTCTTCGATTCGATTATTCAGCAATTCAATGAGCAGGTCGGTTTTTGACTTCGTCCGTGTCGGATAGCGAAGATCCTCTGGGGTAACCTCAAGGGCGTCCGCAAGCTTCTGGAGTCTTTCGCGTGAAATGGATCGAATGGGATTTTCGGTTCTTAGCCAACGAGTTACCGTGCTCTGATGGACTCCAATGCGACGTGCCAGCTGTTGGTGCGTCAAGCTGAGTTGATGGAGACGAACCACGATCAGTTGAACCGTTTGATTTGAATCATGAAAAGTTAGTTGAGGCATGGAATGTTAGTGTAATACCGGATTCGAGTGAAGCAAGGTCAAAGAGGGGATTTGGGTTGTCTCTGCATCTCTCATGTATCGACTACTGTTTATCGCTTGAAATTGAACGCATTAGGCATGCATATCGATCACTGTGGGCCAATATAGCAATGCCTCGATCATGCATGATGATAAATTCTTTGAGCAAAGTCGTGAAGCATTACGTTAGTGTACACTTGAATTGGAGAAGAAAAGGGGAAAGGAAAAAAGGAGTTGAGCAAAAAGAAAAAAGGGGTCGGGAGTCATAAATAGGAACACGAGGGGATCCGGGCCAGACACCTATTCGCATTCGATGCCGAGAGATTGGGCGATCCATTCGATTGGGTGTCGGGCCGGGCGATTGGTCACATCCCGGATCTGATGCCGGCAGCTCGTCCCCGTGGCGAGGATCTAAGCTTCGGGATCTTGACGCAATGATTCACCCAGTGATTGCTCGCACTCACCGGGAGACCTGGCTTTCATAGTTTCTTTTCTATTCTTTATTCGTTCCAGTAATCAGCACGCGGTCATGTGTCCTCTCCCACTGACTTCAGCCAGCGATCGCTGTTCTCGATCGCTGCGCTCGGAGAAAGCATCTCACGGTGAAATGGCGCAATGGTCGTACCACGCTCGATACGGGTAGGCCAATCCGGATTCGAGAGGGCGGTCTGTCCGATGGCCACCAAGTCTGCATGTCCGTCCCGAATCACTTCGTCGGCGAAGGAGGGGTCGCCCAGTCCGCCATTGGCGATCACCGACAGGCCCGTCAGCCGCCGCGCAAGTGTCGTGAATGGCTCCGTCGCGTTCCCGATCGCGTCGCGAAAACCGCGTCCCTCGCCGGCCAGATGGAGATAGCTCGCGCCGGCGGAAGCAAGTGTGCTGAAGATCGTTGCGGCCTCATCTTGTCCGCCGGGCCAGCGATACTCGAAGTCGTTCACTTTGGCTTCCGACAGACGCACCCCGACGATAAAGTCGCTTGGAGCTGCAGACCGAATCGTATCGACGATCTCCTCTGTCAGGCGAATCCGGTTTTCGGGCGTGCCGCCGTACCGATCAGTCCGCTGATTGGTGTAAGTCGTGTTGAATTGATCGAGCAGATATCCATTGGCCGCGTGGATCTCGATGCCGTCGAATCCAACATCCTGAGCGCGCTTCGCGGCTTGTGCAAAGCCTTCGCGGACGGACCGGATGTCACTCTTGGTCATGGACGAGGGAAGCCGATACGGACCGGACCCACCATACGCGGGCATCATCCGGCCACGCGCCTGGATCCGTGATGGAGCGATGGTCCTGCCTTTCCCCCGTGTCCGTTGAGAGAGGGCTCCGGCGTGCATCAGTTGCATGATCGCGACGGCCCCGGCACCGCGTATTTCATTCGCAATGGAGCGCCACGCCTCGGCTTGCGGCTCGCTGGCGATGCCGGGCTGGCGGTCATAACCCTGGCTGGCGTCCATATCCGTGTACGTTCCCTCGGTGATGACCACGGCAAATCCGCCTCGTGCGAAGGCTCCGTAATACTCTTGCATGCGCTCTGTTGCGAGCCCACCTTCGGCGGCGCTGACCCGGCTCATCGGCGCCACCACCGCCCG
>JAPULD010000494.1 GCA_027295365.1 Planctomycetota bacterium | reverse complement strand
TCGCCACGATCGACAGGCCGGGGTGGTAGCAGTAATGGGGAATCTCGATGTCGTTGTCCAGGGCGACCTGAAGGATGGTCTGACCCTTCTCGAAATCGTATTCCTGGCCGTTGATGGTAATGATGGGCATGGCAGGTGGATCGTAGCGGAAAAAAGGGGGTGAATCATGAGCCCGAAGGCGACTTTGTGAATTGTATCACAGCCCTCGGAAATACCGGATTCGGGTTTGGTCCGCTCAGGGACTGGGGCTGGGGCTCAGCGAGACTGCCTCACCCGTCGTGGTGAAGAGCACCGTCAGGTCGATGGCCTCTGGAGGCAGACCGGCCCGGTCAGCGGCGGGTTGGCGATAGTTTTCGAGCTGGTGGCGATACTGCTCCGCATGCTCCTTGGCGGTGCCCTGGATGACGCCATCGGTCTTGAAGTCGATCACGCTGGCCCTGATGGCATTGCCATCGCTGTCCATCTCGACTTCGAGCCGATCGATGAAGCCCGAATGGAGTCGATCATCGATGATCGTGGCAAAGGGCAGCTCTCGCCACACGAGGATCGAATCGGGATTTCGATCGCCCCGACTGAGGCGTCTTCTGACATCGTGATGAACAAGCATGGTCCGGAAATTGGCGATCTGTTCGTTGACCCAGTGATCGCTACGGCGAGGTTTGAGTCGACGTACGAAAGATGCCAAGGCATCGTCGCCGAGGGTGAAATCCTCCAACCATTGAATCTGCTCGAACATCGCATGGATGACGAGGCCTCGATCGAGTGGTTCATCGTCTCCCAATGTCAATCGTTGGGCCAGATCGATTTCATGCGAATGGTCCGAGGCGGGGCTGGCCTTGAGGCCTGGCCTTGAATGTTGGCTTGATGGTTTCAGTTCGATGCGTTCAACTGGAATGGCAATCGATTCGGTTTCTTTCTCTGATGTTTTGGGATCCTCATCAAGCCATGCAAGATCCCCTTTTTGATACACGATGGAATCCGGTTCTGTAGCGTCGCTGCTCGCCAGGGCGAATCGCAAAATACCAGACACTTTCTGAGGCAATGCTTTTTCATTCTCCCGGGGCGGATCGAGAATCATGAACAAACCTTGCTTGGCCCGGGTCATGGCGACATAGAGCACGCACAATGTTTCCCGAACCACGCGGTAGAGCTGTTGCTCAAAGAGGGGGGCCAAGTCGGGAACCAATGACTGCATGTCTTTGCTGATATACCGACAAATACGTTTGACGGGTCCAGTCGTGCCTTCCCGCTCGAAGACCATGTCGGGAGTACCCGCTCCAGTCAAAGACGATTCCAGGTCGGCCAACACAACGATGTCGTACTCCATGCCCTTGGCCTGATGGACCGTCATGATCTGCACCGGGGCGGGCTTGGATTCTGCGACGTTGGATATTTCCACCAGATCGACAAACGCACCGGGACGCAACGAGCCTCGTCCGTCGAACCGTTGGGCTAGTTCGGTCAATTGCAGAAGGCGGCGGAGTTGCCGCTCGTCGCATTCGCGGGCGATCGATCGAATCCACCCGTCAATGGTGGTGGCATAGCCATGTTCCAGCAAGTCGCGACGGATGTCCGAGGCGAATCGATGCCTGGTGGTTTTGCCTTCTCGCAGGGCCATTGAAGGATCGACGTCGAGTTCCGAACCCAGGGGTGAAGCGCCAACGTTGAATGCGGCGATCGTGTCATCGGGATGATCCGCCAGACGCAACACGTCGAGTATGACATTGACGGGGGGCGTATCAGTGAGGGGGCCACCTCCTCGGCCACTCGCGGGTACGCCAGATTTTTGCAGGAGAAAGAGCAGTCGGGCCACGGTCTTGTTCGATCGTGTCAGCATCGCGATCGACTTGGCCGGGGCTTTGGCGTGGAGTTCAGCGACGAGATCCGCCGCGGCTTTAAGTCTCGTGTCCTGCTTGTCAGCTCCTTCGATCCGCGGCGCAAAACGCAGTTCGGCGTACCCTGGTGTGTTCTTAAGTGCCGTGGTATGGGGTGAAAACCACGAGTGCCATGTTTCCGCGACTCGAGGATGACCTCCAAGAGCATCATTCTGAGGCAATGACTCGAACACACTGTTCAACACGGCCATGATGGGCGGCGCAGAGCGCCAGCTCATATCCAGCGTGTCGGTAGTGATGGACTGATCGTCCGCGGCTTCAAGCAGGTGCGGCAATCGTTCCAGCACCTCGGGGGCCGCATCGCGCCAGCCGTAGATTGATTGTTTGACATCGCCCACGCAGAAAAACGTGTGGTCGGGCGGCGCATTGGCCACGACCTCGTTGATGAAGGGTTTGAGGGCCCTCCACTGCGTCACCGATGTGTCCTGGAATTCATCCAACAGCAGGTGCTGAATCGATGCATCGATGCGATAACAGATGTCGGTCAACGATCCCAGCGATTCGGCGCGGAGCATGGCGTGGGTGAGGTCGGCGAAGGTGAGCACGCGATCGCGGCGTTTGAGTTTTTCGTATTGCTCATCGAACATCGCCAGAAGATCACGCGTCGCCAAGGTCTGATCGCGGTAGAGATTGACGATGATGGCTTTGGCATGCGAGACAAGCGGTTCGTAGATGGCGTACACATCAAGCGGAATGGGGGTGCGACTGAATGTTTCTTCCCCCGCGAACACCTTCGCCGCGATGCCTTTGGAGAGAAAGGCGGGCCAGTCCCGTTCATACAGTCTTCGCAGGTCATCCTGCTTCGCCTTGATCAGGCTTTTCTTGTCGGGCAGTTGGAGTGTTTCGAGTTGCAGGATCAGCTCTTCCAACTCTGGAGCGGTCAGCATGGGGAGCGGCTCGATGCATTCCCAGGCCTCAGGCGGGGTTTCGAGGTATCGCTCGTAGAGTCCCCCGATCGAACGGTCGATGGCCGTCATGATTGAACGATTCGCGGCTCCCTGGGTAAGCAATCGCAACAACGTGATGAGTTTCTGTGGGTCGCGTTCGTCGAGCAAGCGGCGCATGGCTTCGGTGCGCAGGGCCTGGGTCTCGGTTTCGTCGATCACCCTCGCCCCAGGGGGAATCCCGAGTTCAAGCGAGAACGCCGTGACGATGGAGGCGAAAAAACTATCCAGCGTGCGCAAATTCAAGCGATGCACGTTCCGGGCCAGCGTGGCGAGCATCGACATGGTTTGTGTGGGCGACATCGCCGACTCGCCCATAGCCTGCGCCAATTTTTTTCGTTTCTTTGGGTCGTCGACGGCCTCGGCCAGACGCATCAGGATGCGATTGCGGATCTGCCCCGCCGCGAGCCTCGTGAAAGTGCTGGCGAGGATGGCCCCGGGTTCGGCTCCGGCCTTGATCAGCGTGAGGTAACGATTCGTGAGTTGGTAAGTCTTGCCCGACCCGGCGGAGGCAAGAATTCGCCGATGCAACAGAAGGTCGTTGGGCGTGCCGCTCATGATGATGCCCCCGAGTCACCTTGGGCATCATCGTCATTCATGGTGAACGCGGTCGTCTGGCAGATGCGATCAAAATTGTCGTAGGAGGCTTGGTACGACGTGTTGAGGTCGAAATTTCCCTCCCGGATGTCCTGGACCACGTCCCGGGCAAGTTCAAGCGCGGCTTCGTATTGGGGTTCGGACCAGTTGGCCGGGATGAACTTCACGCCATCCGCTTGCTTGGGAAGAACGAGATATCCCAACTCGACCTCGCCCCGCACGCCAATTCGATCCGCCAGATGGCGATAGAGGGGCAACTGGAGATCTTGCCATTCAAGCTCTTCCTCTTCATTGAACTTCAGCTTTCCGACGTGCACCTGATGGGGGGATCGTGCGCCATCCCCCGTCTTGTAATCGATTATGCGCCATCGTCCATCATCATGCTGGTCGATGCGATCAATCTTTCCCACAATGGGCATGGGCGGCTGATCGGGTATGTCCAGCGTATTGTCAGTGGTGAATTTCATTTCGCAATGCCGAATCGACCAGCCTTCCTCCCTGAGATTTGCCTGGCATCTGGCAAAGCCCGCGAGTCGTTGTTCCAGTCGGGCAAGCTGCACCCGGATCGAGGGCATGGGCGAGGAGCCGAATGTTTCCCGAGCCAGGTTGTGCATGGTTTCGAAAAGGAACGCTTCGATGACCTGTGCATCGC
>JAPULD010000493.1 GCA_027295365.1 Planctomycetota bacterium | reverse complement strand
TTTCGTCGATCAGGCCCTCAATGACACCCACCGCCAGCGTGGGCTCCATTTCCGCCAAAGCATCGGCGGCCCGCTCATCCTCCATCTCCTGCAGGAGTTCCGCGGCTTCCTCTTCCTCAAGCTTTTCCAACGTGTCCGCGGCATCAGGAGCTTCCTGGCGATCCACCACACTGGCCAGGACCGGCACATCGATGGTGTGCTGCAGAAGCTGCTCGACGTGTTCATCGTGGGGCGAGGGATCCTCCGCCGCGGACACGCCATCGCCTTCCTCGGAAGTCCGGGGATTGGTCAGATCAAGGGCGTCGGCCCCTTGTCCTGCGTCGGGGCGTGGATCGCGATGGATGTCCTGCTCGTCTGGCATGGCCCCGGAGTGTAGCTTGGTGATGCGGATTCGCGCAGCCCGAGGCCGGGGTCAGGGCCGAAAATCCAGATCCTCCACCCGCCCCAGCACCGCGGTACAGACGTTGGCGAGATGGGACGAGACTCGCTTGTAGTGCCGGGCCAAAAGCGAGTAGGCGACCGCCTCGTGGGTCTGGATGCTCGCACTGTCCTGCAGGAGCTGCTCGACGATCTCGTCGCAGGCGTCGCCGATGGAGTCGGCGGCCCTGAGCACATCCTTGGCCTTTGCGGAATCGTTCTCATTGAAAGCGGTCCTGGCGGCCTCGAAGAGCTTCTCGACCTGGACGCGGATGACCTCCAGGGAATCATGGTACTTCTCGACCTGGAAGTCCTCGGTATAAAACCGCCCCACCTCGTAGACGTTTTTGCAGTAGTCGCCGATGCGTTCGGCGTCCTTGGCCACGCTCATGAGCGCCAGGCACGCCGCGACTTCGGTTCCGGGATTGATGGTCAGGTGGCGAACGATCTTCCGTCGAATGGATCGAAGCAATTCATTGACGGACTTGTCCCGACGCAGAATGGCTTCTTCAACGTCTTCGGCAGCGACTTTTCGACGAATGACTTCGTTGGCTCGGATAAACATCCATTGACAATGATCAAGCATTTCAGAAAGCTGGCTGAACGCCTGATCAATTGTCTCGCCAGATTTAAAGGCAGCGAAGAGTTCCTTGAACATGGCCGACTCCGATCGGTTGAGGCTAGACGAACAGCATTGATACGAAATACGCAAGGCACGGGATCAGGACAAAGACGACAAAAATGTACAGAAAGTAATACCACTTGGATTTAGCCGCGAGACGAGCATACCAATGGGCAAATCCCATCGGTAAGGCACGAGCCGGGTACCACATCACACAGCCGATGACGTTGAACAGGACGTGGCAAATGGCGACAGCGACCGCGGCGGCGGCGGGATTGGCGGATGCCGCGAGTACGCCGGTCAGGGTCGTGCCAATGTTGCACCCAAGCATGAAGGGGAAGACACGATTGAGCTTGACGGCCCCCGCCCCGGCCAACGGCACCATCAGGCTCGTGGTCACCGAACTGGATTGCACCATGAATGTTGAAAACATACCGACCATTCCGGCCCTGAGATCGGTGCGAAAGAGGTGTGAACTGAACAGCCCCTCGATTCGGCTCAGCAACGCCCCCTTGAGATTCATGACCAGTAGACCCAAGGTAATGAAAATCGTAATCAGACCGATACCAGCGACCAGCAGACCTTCCCAGAAAGTGGTTGTCGTGACCAGACCGCCAAACCACTCCACCGCATCGACCACGGGTTTGGTCATGAATTTGACCGGGCTGCTGCCACTTGAAATCGGTTTCATGCCGAGCAAATCAGATAACCAGACGGAAAAACGTGTTAGCCAACCCAATCCGTCGACATGCATCGCACCGGTGATCCATTCCAGGGGAAAAAGGATCGCCACCGTCAGCAGGTTGACGTTGCCATGCATGAGGGCCGCGGTGTAGGCCCGCCTGAACTGGCGTTTGAAACGTACGGTCCCGAGCGACACGAGATTGTTGGTGATGCTCGTCCCGACGTTTGCCCCCATCACCGCGAAAATGGCGGTGCTCAACTCCATTTGATCATACGCGACCAGCCCGATGATGATCGACGTAGTCACGGAGGAACTCTGCACGATGGCGGTGGCAATGACGCCTCCCATCAACGCCAGGATGGGATTCTCCCCAAGCTGGAAAATTCGCTCCATGAAATCGGAACTTTTCTGGAATGTCTTGAGACCAGCCCCCAGGATATTGATGGCGCTTAGGAACAGATACAGCGAGATGATGGCATTGAGGCCCAGTCTCCAGGTCGGTGTTGTTTTCTTCGCTTCAACGGACAGCGCGGAGGGATTCGACGATACCGCTCGATCGATCGTCACGGACGTCGATTCCGCGGCTTCATTCGAAGCCTGAGGTGATTCATGATCCGAATCCGACGGGGTTGTCATCGGGGACGGCTCCGATTATGCATCATGTGCTTGAAACTGCCTTGATGAAACGGAAATCTAGCACAATCCGACCAATGGGGCCGGGATGATAGACGCTGTCGGGAAAGATGAAACCGCCCGGATTGAGAAACTCATAATTTTTGCGGATTCCCACGCTCACTCCGGAATCGTGTCGTGGAGAACTCGTCGGATGGCCTCGCCTTGGGTACCCCCCCTTTGCGTTGCCAATTCCAATGGTGTGACTCCCTGAGCAGTGAGGGTCTCCGGATCGGCCCCGGCCTCGAGAAGCATTTTCACGCAGGTGGCGTTGCCGAACTCCGCCCCCCAGTGCAGCGCGGTGTAGCCATTGATATCGACATGCTCAAGGGTCGCCCCCGCCTCCAGCAGGATCTCGACGATCCGAGGTCGGGGCGTCATGTTCGCCAGCATGAGCCCGCTCAGACCCACCATGCTCTGGGCATCGGGATTCGCCCCCTTTTCCAGCAGGACGCTGACATTCTTCATATGTCCCTGGGTGATCGCCACCAACAAAGGTGTCCTGTGATCGACGTCGAGCGGCTCAATTCGAGCCCCCAGGTCAATCAGGGCAAGAATGGTCTGAGGCGTTCCAAATCCCGCCGCGATATGCAGGGCCGTCGATTGGTCGTTCCACCGGCCTTCCAGGGAGCAGCCCTGCTGATCGAGGAATTCGAGACATTCCGCGCATCCGGATCGGGC
>JAPULD010000492.1 GCA_027295365.1 Planctomycetota bacterium | reverse complement strand
TTTCTGCACAAGCCATTCGACGCCATGGCGATCGGCACGTTGATGAGCGTGGGGGGGCGTTCGTTGATGGCCCGGCACGTGGTCAATGCCCTCTTTGCCTTGGCGATTCCCCTGGGGGCGATCATGCTGCATTTGGGCCTGAGCGTCGAAGTCACCAACCAACCTGCGCTGCTCGGGGCGACCCTGGCGTTCTCGGCCGGGATGTTCATCTGCATCGCCCTGAGCGACCTGCTGCCCGAACTGCAATTTCATCAACATGATCGATTGAAATTGTCCGCCGCGCTGCTGTTGGGACTGGCCCTGGCCTGGGGCGTGGCGAACCTGGAATCGCAGGGGCATGCGCATGAGACGCAACAATCGCAGCGAGTGATAGATCCTCATGTCGATTAAAAAGCAGACCCAACTTCTATTTGTCTACAACGCCGACTCGGGGGTGTTCAATCTGCTTGGTGACATGGCCCACAAGGTGTTCTCGCCCAAGACGTACTCATGCAATCTTTGCGCGCTGACGCACTCGACGTTTTCCATGCGCGATGAATGGAAGGCGTTTCTGGAGAGCCTGGAGGTCGAGCTGGCCTTTCTGCATCGAGATGAATTCAAGACGACGCATCCCGAGCGTGAGGTTGGCTTGCCGGCGATATTCCTCCAATCAGACGAAGGGCTTGAGATGCTGGCGGACGCCGAGGCGATCAATGCGAGCCAGACGATGGATGATCTGAAGACGCTTATTCGCTCGGGGCTTGAGGCTCACTCCATCGAGCCCGGGTCTTGATGCCTCGATGCCCGCGATTCTTTCGACTCCTTTGACTCCTTCGGATCGGGGCGACACACCCCGGCTCTGTTTCTAGCTTTCTTGCCTCGATGCCCCGCTCCCCTCACTTCTTGACCCCATTGGGCCGATGGCTATCCTTGAAGCACCATGAAGAGCCCTCAGATAAACCCTGGCATCGCCATTATGAAGCCCCACTCGGGGCGGGCCGCTATTGGTGTTTCCTGATTGAACTCTTTTTTCAGTGACCACTCAATGGCCCCGCTCAGATGCGGGGCCATTTCTGTTTGGGACCACAGGACTGCGACGATTAGAGCCTACACCCCTGTTCACATTGCGAGCACCCCGATGACCGAGACGACCCAGGAAAAACGAAACTACAAGAAGACGCTCAACCTGCCCAAGACGAGCTTTCCCATGAAGGCCAATCTGGCTCAGAATGAGTCGGCCTCGCAGAAGCGATGGGACACCATGGGGCTCTATGACCAGACCATCAAGGCCCTGGATGAAGCGAACGCTCCCAACTTCGTGTTTCACGATGGCCCGCCCTACGCCAACGGTTCTATCCACGTGGGGCACCTGCTCAACAAGGTGCTCAAGGATCTCGTGGTTCGCAGTCGTCATCTCCGAGGCGAGCAATGTCGATACATCCCGGGCTGGGATTGCCATGGCCTGCCCATCGAGCACAAGGTGATGAAGGAACTCATGGAATCGGGGAAGGCCGACAAGATCAATTCCCTCAGCGAAGACAACCGGCGGATGGCCATCCGTCGGGAGTGTAAGAAATCCGCTTCGAAATACATCAAACTCCAGTCGGGTCAGATGCAGAAGCTCTTGACCATGGCCGATTACGCGAATCCCTATCTGACCATGGCCCCGACGTACGAAAAGGCGGTGCTTGAAGTCTTCGCCACGATGCTGGAGAAGGGGCTGGTGTATCGCGCCTTGAAAAGCGTTCACTGGTCGATCGCCAACGAGACGGCGCTGGCCGAGGCAGAACTGGAATACCAGGACAAGGAAGACCTTTCGATCTTCGTCAACTTTCAGGCGTCGGATCGGGATGCCATCGCCAAGGCGTTTGGCGTGGAGCTGGAGCAGACGCCTTCGTTCATGATCTGGACGACGACCCCTTGGACGCTGCCCGCCAACCTCGCAATCGCGGTGCACAAGAAATTCGAGTACGTCCTCGTCGAGGTTGATGGCACACTCATGGTCATCGCCACGGACCTCGTGGAGAAAGTGACCCAGAGGGGCGGTTCAGGGGGTGCCGAAAACGTCAAGACCATCGCCACGACCCAAGGCGTCAATCTTGTCGGCTTGAAATACGATCATCCCATCTGTGATCGCCAGAGCCCCATCGTCGATGCGGATTACGTGACCCTCGATGATGGCACGGGATTGGTCCACACCGCCCCCGGGCATGGCGTTGACGATTACCAGACGGGGCTGCGCGTCGGGCTTGATATCTATTGCCCTGTCCTGGGCGATGGCACGTACGACGAGACGGTTCCCGAGTTCCTGCGCGGCATGAGCATCTGGGATGCGAACTCAGTCATCACCGAACACATTCGCGAGAGTGGGCACCTCTTCCACGATCACACATTCATGCACAGCTATCCCCACGACTGGCGCAGCAAGACGCCCGTCATCTTCCGTGCGACGGAACAGTGGTTCATTCATGTCGATGAGAAGACCAAGGATGGTGGCGATTCGCTGCGCACCATGGCGCTCAATGCCACGGAGAACGATGTCCAGTTCGTACCCCAGTGGGGACGCAACCGCATGCGAGGCATGCTTGAGCAACGCCCTGACTGGTGTATCTCACGTCAGCGATCCTGGGGGCTACCCATCCCCGCCTTTGAAACGTCAGAAGGCGACACGTTCATGACGACCGCCTCGGTGAAAGCCATCGCCGAATGTTTTGGCACTATGGGCTCCGACGCCTGGTTCACCCAACCCCCGGAAGTGTTGTTGGCTTCGTACGATCATTCGAGCGATCCCGATCTTCCTGAGAATCTGAAGGGCCTGGATGTTTCGAGTCTGGCCAAGACCTATGACATCTTCGACGTCTGGTTTGAGTCGGGGTCATCCTGGAACGCGGTCATGCGACAACGGGGCGAAGCACGAACCGATGGCCCCTGGACGGATCTCTACCTCGAAGGCTCCGACCAGCACCGGGGGTGGTTCCAGCTCTCGATGCTGCCCAGCCTGGGCGCGACGGGCAAGTCGCCCTTCGGCTGTCTGCTCACCCATGGCTTCATGGTCGACAAGGATGGCAAGAAGATGAGCAAGTCGGGGGGCAACACCCTGGAAGTGGAAACCCTGCTCAAGGATTTCGGGGCCGACGTCTGTCGCTGGTGGGTCTGTTCGCTGGCGTACGAGAACGACATCAAGGTCGATCCGAAGTTCTTCACGACTGCGGCCGATTCGTATCGCAAGGTCCGCAACACCCTGCGATTTTTGCTGAGCAATCTTGCTGATTTCGAGCCCTGTTCGGACTCGAATCCAAACGGTATGTGCGTGGATCTCAAGTCTATCGCGCCCAACTCGATCGATGCCTACGTACTCAATGAAGGGGTGAAACTTCAAACGGCATGTCTTGAATCGTACGGGCGGTATGAATTCCGTAAGGTTCACCAGATGATCTATGACTTCTGCAACGACACACTCAGCGCGTTCTATTGCGCCGCTGTCAAGGACCGCCTGTATTGCGATACCGCCGGAAGCGAGCGCCGGCGCATCACGCAAACCGTGATGTGGGATTTGCTTGAAATCTTGACGCGATTGCTTTCGCCCATCATGCCGCACACCGCCGACGAAACCTATCGCGCGTTGTGGAGCGACGATGAGCGTTGCATTCATCTGCAGAAGGCGATCGACTTCGATGACCTGCCCGAGGCGGATGCCGACTGGGCCAAGGTGCTCGAAGCTCGGGATGTGGCTCTCAAAGCCTTGGAAGAAGCCAAGGCGACTGGCATCGAGAATCCCCTCGATGCGGAGGTGGTTTTTGGAGATCCCGAAGGTGTGTTGAAGCGATTCGAGGCGGACTTCGCGGATCTCTTGGGAGTCTCGCGCGTGCGGTTCGATGGTGAGGGCGAGGTCAAAGTCAACGACCTGCGCGAAGAGCCTCGTTGTGAGCGTTCGTGGAAACGAGACGGCACCGTAAAGGAACGAAGCGATGGAGGCATGTTGACGGATCGTGATGCGGAGGCGGTGGGAGTGTAGAAAAAGCCATGAGCCATGAGCCATGAGTTATGAGTTATTTTACGATCGGTCATTCGTGAATGATATTGTAGAATGAGGCCATGCAAGGCGAAGCGTCGGGAACGGAATCGGTGTTGGATTCTCGAGGGCAGAAGGTCGACCTGTACCATGGGGCCATGTACCCGCTCGAATCGGGTGATTTGCCTCGGGACAAGCAGCGTCTGTTTCGGAACGCAGGGAAGTGGCCCAACATTGGGCATGAGCGATTTCTGCGCTACCGGATCCTGGACATCGTCGTGAGTTGCAGTCTCTCGATCGCCATCGGCCTGTGGCTCAAGTCCAGTTTCAACGTGCCGATCTACGTGACGGTCGTGGTGCTCATGCTGGGCTGGATCTTCGGCAAGAGCCTAATCTTTGATTACGAGGGGAAGAAATCGAAGTTGCGGGCCGGGTCGCTCGTGTCCACGATGCTGACCGAATGCCACTGCCCCTCCTGCGCCTACAACCTACGCGACCTGCCTAAGGATGAAGACGGGTGCACGGTGTGTCCCGAATGCGGGTCGGCCTGGCAACTGCAGGAAGAATCATGAGAGACGATTTCACTCCACTACGATCGCCATGTCCCGAAAATTGAGGATCACACGATCGAACTGCTTGAGGGCGTCTTGACCGATGTCGAGATACATGGGTTTGTTTGCGGAAGTCGGGAGGATGGATTCCTGGAAGACATCGACGTACTTCAAGTTCACATCATGGCCGTCAAGGGTGAACGCAAAGGTCGGCAAGCGCAAGGCGGGGACGAGACGATCAGTTTCGGCAAGACCGATCTTCTTCTCAAATCGATTGCCTTCCGCTTCGAGGCGCGTCTGGAAACGATCGTAGAACGAACGAAAACCCGTCGTCACTCTCGCCCCGAGGTTGATTCGGGCCAAGCTTTCCTCATCGCCAAAGCGAATCCTGGTGATCAGGTCGAGATCATCGAACGCCAACGAGCGTGGCTCCCGACTCGGGGGGTGGGCGGGAATCTCCCAGTCGCCATTGTTCAGAAAACGAACCTCACCCAAGGCCTCCAGGATCGGAAAGCCAAGCAGACCCTCGAAGGTTCTGGCCTGATCGACCTCCAGCAGATCATCGGGAAAGACGAGAAAGACGACGTGCCTGAATTCGATATCGCCCAGATTGAATTGCTTGGCCATCGCCACGTCGGCCTTGACCACCCGCGAAGTGCTGGTGTGGATTGCCATCCCGACTTCATGAATCTTCAAGCCGAATGTGAGGGCCACTTTTTGGCTGATCACGCAGAATGGGGCGTTGATGTCAAGCCGAAATGACTGCACAACATCCCCGACCCGGCCCAGGATGCGGCCATTGACGGGGGAAAGCTTCGTGGTTGCGTGAATCGTCACTTCCTGGGGAAGCGTGTCCTCGAGCACGTGCAAGAGCTTGAGCTGATTTCGTACGCTGGGGAGGAAGACCACGCCCGGCTTGCCCCGTCCTTCGCGATGGGCGAGTACACCCGCCTTGCGAGCGGCGGCGAATTCGTGCATCCGGAGGAAATTGCGGTACCGGAGCAAGTGGATTTGCTGACGCTGGGCCTCGTTCAACGAAGGGTCATGTTCAATCTGATCCAGCAGTCGATTGGAATCTTCGGGTTGGTTGAAGGCGGTCAGCGAGGCCGCCTGGTAGAAGCGGATTTGGGGAGTCGGCTCCCCGGTTCTCGAAACCAGTTGATCGTACAAGGCGAAGTAATCGCGGGCTTCGTACAGCGTCTTCAATGCTTCGACTGAACCGTCATCTCCTTGGGATTCCTGGGCCATCACATCCATGGCGCTCCACCCAAACGCCGCGATACACAAGCACCATGTCGCCATGCTGCGAGTGGCCCGTATTCGAACATAGCTCAGATTTTTAATGCTTAAGGAACTCATCAGGTACAGCGTACTCGCTATTCATTCGAGGGGTCAGGCTTCGGATCACTCCAATAGGCCCACCAATCCAGCCGCTTGAGTTCGTATCGCAGGCCATAGGGGCCTTCGTATTTCACCATGACGTGGCGCATCCCGGGGTCGGAGGCGAACCAGTACTCGCTTTGTGATGACTTCCCGTCGGTCTCGTGTTCCACGACCAGATGATGGGCTTCGAGGTCTCCATAAGGCAGGGAAATGGATTCCAGGCTGACATAGCGGACTCGGGCCGGGGCCGGGGTCGCCCCGGTCTGGTGGGTGCTGGTCTGATCGGGCACGAGTTGAAGCTCAAGCTCGGGCTTGATCGAGGCCTGAAACGGATAATCGCGCAACGTCAGACTCAGCGTATCGTGAAAGGCGAGGTGGTCGGGAGCTTGAAAACTCACGTGCCGCTCACCTTCGTTGGCGAAGTACGAGAAGGACTGCTCGTTGATGGTGCCCTGATTCTGCGTGAACTGTTTGAAGGTCGAGCCGCAATCTTCCTGGGTCGAGGCCGTCAACTTGAAGAGCTCCAACGTGTCGGTACGAACGAAAGCCGTGGTCAGAAATCTGTACACGTAGTTGGGCGTGGGAATCAACTCGCTGACGTTGTGCTTGAAGACCTCGATGCTCCGGGGGTCTTGCCAATCGCTGGCCTTGGTCGTGGTCTCGGGATCCATCCGCTGCTTGTTGGTGAAGATGGTGGCTTCGTAAGCGCGAGGCTGGCCATAGACGGGGCGCGTGGCGTCGTAGAGAGCCCACTCCGCCTTGCCTTGATGCCAGGCGGGATCGGTTTTCCAATCGAGGGCGGATGGCCGGCTTTCCTCGACGTCGGGGGCTTGACTCATCGCGCAAAGCGACCACGCAAGAAGTACGCACATCGGGAAAATTCTCTCGGGTCGTGTCATGACTGTTGCCTCCTTGAGTGGCCATCACCATATAGGACTGAGTCCATCGAATGGTGCACGTGAGCATGGGAATCGGCTAGGATGCTCCACCCCCGAAACAACCCCGGTCAGGCTCCTTCGAAAATGAGCCCCGGATCCTGGTTGTCATACCCCATGAGGATGATCGAAATGACCGAGCAAGTCGCCGAGAAACCCGTCATTCCATTCGACGACTTCATCAAGCTCGATCTTCGAGTCGCGACGATCACGTCGTGTGAACCCCATCCCAACGCCGATCGCCTGCTCAAGATCCAACTTGACGATGGCACGCCCGAGGGGCGTCAGGTCTGCGCCGGAATCAAGGCTTGGTACGAGCCGGACACGCTGGTGGGCAAGCAAGTGATCATCGTGGCGAATCTCGAACCACGTAAGATTCGGGGCGAAATCAGTCAGGGCATGATCCTGGCGGCTTCGGATGCCGGCGCTCCGGAAGACGATCGCCGGGTCGTCGTGCTTGGGATCGATGCCCCGGTCCAGCCGGGATCATCCGTGAGCTAATAAAAACACGCCCCGATAGGGCGTGCTCTCGTCGATACTTTGAATCGCGAAGAATCAGGAATCGTCCGCCGAGGCGGTCTGATTCTCGGCGAGGCCTGCGTCGTCATCTGCTTCGGCATCGTCACTTGAGGTCGCGGTGAACGCGAAGTTATGTCGGGCCACGAGTTCATCAAGACCGAATGCAGCCTTGATTGATTCGCCTTCGTTAAGCTCGTCAAATCGAATCATGCCTTGTATCCGATTCGTGCTCGCCCAGAGTTGATAATCAGGCACCGTCAGGGGACGTTGTTGATCGATCCGGGCCACGACGATGGCCAGCTTGTCCTCGACGGGAAAGGCAAAGGAACGCTGGGCCAGGGGGAGGTCTTCGGCCTTCTGGTCTCGGGGCAGGGTCAGAGAAAACTCGATGATCCGTTCTTTGGACTCCTCACTGGCTCCGATGACGGGTAGGGGCACCGGACCGAAGGCAAAGGGATTGTTCATCGAGATCGAGCTCTTGAACTGCACGATCGTGTCGTAGCTCATGGCGACATCGAGCAGGCCGCCGGTCTGGGCCTTGGACTCGATCGTGACCAGTTCCTGTTTCAGACGTTCGAAGTCCGTCTGCCGCTTCAGATCCATCACGACCTGATCGCGAACTTCATCGAGGGAATGCGCTTCCCTTGTGGGATCGGTTTCCGTCAGCCGAAAGAGGTAGATACTGCCATCGGCGCCGCGAAGGGGGGGGCCGGCGATATCCTCCTGAACATAGACGGTGATGGAGTCGCCAAATTCCTTGACCTCGCTGACAATCTGGGCCAGTCTGAGGAGGCTGCCATATTTGTCGGTGGTCGCCTGGCCGATCGAGTCGAGGTCGGACATTTCGACCGTCGTTCGCCATTGATCGCCGGTGGCGTGGTAGGCGGGGAGATCGATGCCAAAATTCTCTTGGAGTTGTTCCGCAAGCTCCGGAAAGGCGAGTTGCTTCTGGATCCAGTCGTCGGGAATCACGATGTACCCGGCGCTGAGCGGGAGGCCTCGGCGTCGGTTCTGCAGCATGTCGCTGGCCGATTTGGCGATGTCATTCAATCGTTCCTGCGTGACCTGATCGATGAGGTGCTCGCGAACGAGGGCCGGAATCTCACCCGTGCCATTGACCGGGGGCAGTCCGGCCGTGTTCGCATATTCTCGCCAGTGGCGACGCAGGGTAATGCCATTGATGGCCTCGGAATCCTGGTTCACCATGTCCCGGACGCTGGAGGCGGGAATGGCGATCCATTCGATCTTGACCCGATCGGGCAGCTTGTATCCGAAGGGCATGTCGCCCTCGCCCGGCAGGACGTCTTTGTATTGGTCAAATTGAGCCTGGACCTGCGACTCGGTATAGGTCGCCTCGACCTTGTCCGTCTTGGCCTCAATGACCACCAACGTGGCCTGGACATTGTGCAGGAGTCGCTCCGCCTCCTTCTTGAGTCGGCGGTCGGACAGCTTTCCGGCGCCCTGATAGAGCTGGAGCATCGACTCGACCCCGATAAACCGGGACAGGGCCTGTTCGGCAAAAGCATAGTTGACGCCACCGATCTGGGCCGTGATTGAAAGTTGTTCGGGCGTCATCTGGCTCAGCGGGCTGTTGCCGATCATGCCCATCTGCTCGGCCTCTCGGACCAGCAAGAACCAGTGCTCGGGCTCCAGGGCGCCTCCAAGATCGCGAATGACAAGGCCGGTCCGGCGCATGAACAGCACTTCATTCTGGACTTGCTGCCATGCCTCGGAGGAGACATTCTCGCCATCTCCGACCGTGGCCACTGTGGCACGGGTGGAAGCTCGTTGTTGAGAGATACTCTGAATAGCCTGCGGGATGAGGAACACGATCATCAGCATCGTGCCGCCGACGGCCAGAATCAGCTTGTTGTATTTTCGGAGGAACTTGAACATGGATAGTGCATCGTGAAAAGGGGGAGGAGGGCGAGAAAAAAGATTCGGCGCTCAGTGTACGAGAAACGGTCGATCGAGCGGGCTCGATCGACCGTGTGATTTCAGATCATGACCAGATCGATCGATCCATTTCGACCCCTGGCGGTTGGGGATTACTGATAGAATTCGACGATCAGGTTCGTGTTGACGTCGAACGGCGTCTGGTCGATCGAAGGCATCGAGATCACCTTCGTCGTGAGTTCAGCGGGATTGACGTCGAGCCAGCCGGGAACGATGTGTCCGGCCATGGATTCCATGTTTTCTCGGGCCAGCTTGTGGATCCGATCACGCAGGGAAATGACATCGCCGATCTTCAGCGAATAGCTGGGACGATCGACTTTCTTGCCATTCACGAGAACGTGACCATGGGTGACCATTTGACGGGCCGCCCAGATCGTTCGGACATACCCGCATCGGCGGATGACATTATCCAGACGCTGTTCGAGGAGCTGCATGAGCACTTCGCCCGTATTGCCCTTGCGACGGGTCGATTCGGTGATGTAACGTCGGAATTGCTTTTCCAGCACGTCGTAGTGGAAACGCAGCTTCTGCTTCTCGGTGAGGCGGATGCCGTACTCCGTGGATCGGCGTCGGCGATAGCCGTGCGCGCCAGGGGGGTTGAGCTGCCGCTTGGCGGTGTGCTTGGGAATGTCCGCGATGGGCACGCCCACACGTCGGGAAAGCCGGACCTTGGGGCCAAGGTATCGAGCCATGGAAGAGTCGTCCTTGCTAAAAAGCAGAAGAGGCGTATCGGCAGCAAGCCGAATTGACGCCTGAAGTCAATCGAGCCGAATATTCAACCATCTTTGACATAAACCGTCAACCAGACAAGCCGCACCGGAACGGAATCGCACTTCATCCGAAATTTGTGAAAATTAGACCCCGAGGGCAGAGTGGGCCTCTTGGGCCTCATATTGACCCAACGCATCTTCGCAAAATGCGGCATGATCGGCCAATTCCATCTGAGAAATGTGGGATTCCAGGTCTTGGCCGGCCCGATCGAAAACCTCCAGGGAGTGCCTGAGAAGGGTTTTTAGCTGGCCTGGACCCGATTCTGGTCGGCTCGGATCGACAGTGGATTGGCAATGGAGTAGTTCACCCAACAAGCCTCTTCTCCAGAATTTTCCCTGTTGGGCCATGGAGAGATTTGACTTGAAGCTCATTTGATCCCGCTTTCCAGAATGTTGAGTCTCGGAAGGTCGGCAGAACGCCAAAGCGACTTGTCGGATCGCGATGGCCCTGCCCCCCATACGGTCTCGCACCGGCATCCGGTTCAGGAGTGAAATGGCCTGTTTGAAGCGACCTTTGGCAAGATTGCTCTCAGAGGCCCTGATCAGTGATTCAGGGTGGGTTGAGTTGAGTTGGCTCATGATTTTTCTCTCGCGCGTCCGATGCCCCTGATCCTCAAGACACTCGATGAGCTGGGCCAACAGAACATCCTGTTCGTTTTCGGCGCGAGGCCTGGCGAGATGAGCATCCAGCAGCGTGATGGCTTGAAGTTTCTGACCCCGAGCGATCAACACCTTCGCGATCCACTTGATGGGGGGTTTGGGGTGATCTCTCAACTGGGTTTCCGCCCACTCGAGCTTCCTGGCGTTGATCAGAGAATCGAGTAATGGTTCGAACAAAGATTCATCTTCTGGTTGAATCTGCTGCGCCACGTCGAGCAACTTGATCGCTTCTTCATGATCGTGGAGTTCACGGGCGATCTGGGCGGCGAGTTTCAGGGTGCCGATGTGTCGAGGACGCTGGCGAAGTGCGATACGAATTTCGCGTTGTGCGGTGGTCGGATCGCCTTGTCGGAGCAGGCTGAGGGCTTGGAGTTGAATCAAGGCCGGATTGCTGGGCCTTTGCAGCAGTCCCTTGGAGAGCAGCCTGTCGGCCTCGCGAAACTTACCCTGCGCCAACAGAAATTCGATCTTGAGTCGCTGGACAAAACGAGAGTCAGGCAGGATTGCATGGGCCCGATCGATGAGCTTCGATTTCCTGGATGATCGTTCGTTTCTGGCGCGGTGAAGAAGTTCCGCGACCTGATCCCGATCGGTCGACCCTGAAACCATGGTGGATTCAAGGTGCAGACTCATGCCGCGTCCTCATAGGTCTGCTGGTCTTTGTCAGGCCCGATGGACGCGATGATGTTTTCGTTGGTGATGGATGAGGATGGGCTCGACTGGTCGAGTTCACGCTGCTGTCTGGCCAGCCCCGAGGCGTGGGGATGAGCTTCGACACCCTGCCTGGCCCATGTGCGGGCGGCATTGAGGTCACCTCTGAGTTTCGTGAGGTGAACAAGACCCTCATACGCTGGCTGAGGATTCTCAAGGGTCGGCAACAATCGCTGAAGTACCCGCTCCAGCAAGGTGGCGGTCTGCGGATCATGCTCGAGCCTTTGAGCGGCAACAAGCACCGGAATAAGCGATTCCTGATCGGACAACTCCCGGGCCAACGATTCGACTTGGTGCTTCGTGATGCAAATCTGGGAATCGTTACACGCGACATCAAATGAGGTCAGAAGCATCTCAAAGGATTTCGGATTC
>JAPULD010000491.1 GCA_027295365.1 Planctomycetota bacterium | reverse complement strand
TGGGCCTCATGCCCGAGCTGGAGGAGTTCCCCTACACGATCCGGGTCGTCAGCGACATCACGGAATCCAACGGGTCATCCTCGATGGCATCGGTGTGCGGCGGGTGCCTGGCCCTCATGGACGCGGGCGTGCCGATCAAGGCCACCGTGGCAGGCATCTCCATCGGTCGATTCACCGCGGCCGACGGCACCATCACCCACGTGACCGACATCATCGGCGAAGAGGACTTCTTCGGCGAGATGGACTTCAAGGTATCGGGCACCCGTGATGGCATCACCGGCATCCAGCTCGACCTCAAGGCCCGTGGCCTGTGGTTCGACGAGATCGAGACCATCTTCGTCCAGGTGAAGGAAGGTCGTCTTGAATTGATCAAGGCCATCGAAGGCATCATCCCCGAGCCTCGCGCCGACATCTCCAAGTATGCCCCCCGCATCTTCACGCTCATGATCGATCCCGAGAAGATCGGCAAGCTCATCGGTCCCGGTGGCAAGACCATCCGCGGCATCCAGGAGCGCACCGGCGCGACGATCGACGTTGAGAACGATGGCACCGTCTTCATCGCCTCCACGGATGGCGCGGCGGGCGAGCAGGCCAAGGCCGAAGTCGAAGCCCTGACCGAAGAGGTCAAGGTGGGCACGATTTACGAAGGCAAGGTCGTCTCGACGAAGGACTTCGGGGCGTTCATCGAACTCGTCCCCGGAACCGATGGCATGTGCCACATCTCCGAACTCGCCGACGGTTTCGTCAAGAACGTCGGAGAGGTCGTCAAGATGGGCGACATGGTCCGCGTCAAGGTGATCAACATCGACGACTCGGGTCGCATCAAGCTCTCGATCAAGGCCGCCATGGTCGACGACGCGGCGAAGAACGAAGACAAGAAGTCCAAGGAACCCGCCGCGGTGTGATCCGCGGATTGAATTCGATTCACTTCAAGGCCGGCCTTTGCCGGCCTTTTTTCTTTTTTGCGAAAGCATCATAAATGAGTACGAATACGCGATAACAAAGCCGGGACGTGTCGGCCCGATCGCGAAGCGATTCCTACGAATTTTCGCCGTTTGACATTCGGGAGTGTACGCTTCGCGAAGCGGGGCGACACGCCCCGGCTCGGTGGCGAGGACGTCGGTTGTTGTCACGTGTTTTGTTCTTGAGCAATCGGATCCCGTCCCCAGCCGCATTCGGGGCAGCCTTCGCTGTATTGGTAGCGCAAGTCGTAGGCGCACCGGGGGCAGAGCCCCTTGTTGCGTCGGGTGGGCATCTTGACCAGCGCCACCATCACCCCGATGGGCAGCGCGAAGATGTTGAACACGAGCATTACCCCCAGCAGCATCGCCTTGAGGGGCGAGTCGATCGCTCCCCAGATGCCAAGGGCCTTGAGGGCGAAGAAGTCCAAGACTGCCAGAATCAGCAGGAGGATCGTGATCAGGATGGCGATCTTGCGTCGCATGAACGTTCCATTGTACGGCCTGCGGGACCGACGAGTTCCATCGATCTCATCGGCCATAGAGCCGGGGCGTATCGCCCCGATTCGCAAAGCGAACACTCAAAATGTCGATTGGCTGCGATTCGAGGTAGGCCGCGATTCGAAGATATCGCTTCGCGATCGGGCCGACACGGCCCGGCTAGGGTCTATGGGCAACCGTTGAAGCCCGATGATCGATGGTCTTGCCGCATTCGGGGCAGTGTGTGTGAGAAGTACCACGCAGGTCGTAGGCGCACCCGGGGCATTTGCCGCGGATTCTTCGCCAGAGGTTCAGCGTCAATCTTCGCAGCAGCGAGAGGACGATGAGCATGACGTAGAGTGTCAGAAGGTTCAACACCAGGCCGCTCCAGATCGGGTCGTAAGGGATCAACTGGGCCGGAGCGGGCGACAGGCCGATCGGCTGCATGCTGATCGCCACCTTGCCGGTCTGTCCGGCGTTGAGCGTCTGGGGGGCGTGCAACAACTGCTCGGCCTTGTATTCGACGGCCGACTCGAGTTCGCGTTCGATGTTGGGCAGTCCGCCCCGGGTTGAATACGAGATCGTCACGATCTCTCGTCCCTGCAAGACACGAAACGGCCAGCCGGCTCGATGATCGAACACCGTCACCCGTTGCTCCACATCGGGCCTCGTGATGATCAGGTCGTGGCCGAAGCCTCGGTAGAACCCCGAGAATCTCATTTGATTCTGGACAGCATCAGAGTTCGAATCGATCCGGTTCCACAAGGCACGGCGTTCCAGGGCGGTGCGACCCGAGTCGAACTCAAGCGGCCAAGGGTGCATCGCACCGAACAGACCCGAAAAGAGGCTGAGCAGCAGGCCGGCGATCGTGATCACGAGAATGGCACAGAGGCGACGCTTCATGCGATTGGTGTCTTGATCAGGGGCTTGCCGCATTCGGGGCAGTTTGTGTGGTCAGTGCCTTGAAGGTTGTAGGCGCATTTCGTGCAAAGCCCTTTTCGGTGTCGCATGAATCTTTTTTGCGACGCGCCACATAAAAATCCAAACCCACATGATTCCGCCGTAAATCAACGTATTTGCAATGAATCCGAGAGGAATGACGTAATACGGCAATATCAATTCAGGAACGGCTCCATACAATTTCCGCGACTTCGTAGTCGCCGTAGTCTGATCCATTTCAATGCTTTGATGCAAATACAGGCTACGAAATGGCCATCCGAAAGCAATGTCGTGCATCATGAGCCATTGGCCTGGTTCGCAAGCAGGCAGTTGGTGCAAACGGCTCCAGCCGGGAATTCGGGCATCCATATATGATTGGGCATAGATTGAATCCTGGATTGCATTCGCTTGGGCAACCAACATCGTGCATCCACTTCCCTGCCAGCGCATAATTGACCAATTACGAAGTCCGGGCTCAATAATCCATTCGGTGCGATCCAGGATTGAATCATCACTCGGTGGTCCCGACTGGAACCAAGCGATCGCGATGTTGAGCATCGATCCCAAGATCAGAAAAATGAGAACCGTACGGAAACATCGGTCCATGAAGGAAGCCCCCCGTCTTGGCAAACCGTCTTCATTGTACGCACAACATGCAGAAGAGGTAGACCCTCTCAAGACTTGAACGTCCATGCTTCAATCTGTCGAATCTTCGAATCTGCGGATCAGTCTTCTTCGCGTTCCATCCCCGGCTGCACGATTTCCTGTCCCGTTTCCGCCTTCGACTTCGCCACGATCTCGCGCACATCTTCCAGCAATTTCTTCGCGTCGTAGACGATGCCATCCTTGATGGTGTACTTCACACCCCCGACGCGAATCGGTACGTTGTCCTTGTTTACGCGGATCGCGCCGGTGCCATAGAGCACCTTGAGATTCTGGATGGGGTTCTCCTCGACGATGACGAGGTCCGCCAGCTTGCCCGGCTCGATGCTGCCGATCTGGTCCGCCACGCCAAGCGCCTCGGCCCCCATCAATGTCGCAGCCCGGATCACCTCCAGGGGATGGAATCCCGCCTCCTGCAACAGTTCCAACTCTCGGATGTAGTCAAAACCATACAGTTTGTAGATGAATCCCGAGTCCGAACCGGTGCAGACACGTCCCCCCCGATTCTTGTACTCGTTGATGAACGTCATCCAGAGTTGGTAGTTTCGCTTCCACTCGATCTCGTCCGAGGTCGTCCAGTCAAACCAATAACTCCCATGCGAATCGCGATTTGGCTTGTAGAAATTCCATAATGAAGGCAGCGTGTACTCCTCGTGCCATTCGGCTCGACGCACCCTCATCAGATCGCGACTGGCCTCGTAGATCGTCATCGTGGGCACCAGCGTGAAGTCGAGTTCCAGCAACTCGTTCATCACGTTGTTCCAATGGTCGGAATGGGGCTCCGCCGCCTGTTTCCAGAGCCGACCCGCCTGACCAAACCGGTGCATCTCGTTGTTGTAGTTGTAGTCCAGGGGGTAATCCTGAATCACGCGATCGGTGAACAGAGCCTCGGGCAGGCCATACCAATGCTCCATCGTCGTCAGCCCCCAACGAGCCGAATCAAGCACGTTGACCCGCGTCACGTTGAGCTGGGCGTGATGACACGCGGATCGCAAGCCCAGGGCCTTGGCCTGTTCGATCGCGGCTTGCATGATGTCGGGGCGATAACCAAAGAACTTGAAGCCATCGGCTCCGGCCCTCTCCATGTCCTTGATCCACTGTCGGGCGTCGTCGGGCGTGGTGAAAGGACCATCGTGTCCGGCCCCGAAGAAGATGTACGCGAAGATGCGGGGGGCGGTGATCTCGTTGGCGGCGCTCCTGCGTTTGTGTTCCACCGACCATTCCACGCCATTGCCGCTTCCGGGATCGCGAATGGTCGTGATGCCATGAGCCATCCAGAGCTTGAAGACATACTCCGCCGAAGTGCCCTGGGACTTGCCTCCCATGTGCCCATGCATGTCGATGAAGCCGGGCAGGATGTACATGCCATGCACATCGAGCTCGACATCACCCTCCTCGGCCTTGGGGCGTTTCTCGGGATCGATGGGCATGCCGGGATTGCCGACCGATTGCACTCGCATGATCTTGTTGCCTTCGATGACGATGTCCATGGGGCCGATGGGGGGAGCTCCGGTGCCATCGACGAGGATGCCGCCTCGGAGGATGAGACGGTCGTAAGGGCCATCGCCTTCGCCTTGGGGGCGGTCGGGGGCGATCGGGACGCCTTCGGGTTCAACGTCATGTTGAGCAATGGTGGATGGGGCGATCGCCATCACGATCGCAAGGGCAGACAACCACGGGAACAAATCGCATCGATAGCGGGACATGAATCAATCCTCCTCAGGAATCTCGATACCCCCGAAGATAACGATCCACGTGAAGTGTGGCGAGGAAAAACCGAGACTTATCCTTCACCCCAATGTTCATGGGCTTTCACAGTTTCCTTCTTGATCGCAGCGTATACCAGGAACATCAGCACGATCGCCCAGATCATGAAGATCAACGAGAAGCAGCTCGTGATTCCCCCTCCGCCCACGGCTACATAATAAACGATGGCATTTTGCGGTGGTGTGTTTGCCGCAATAGAGGCGGTAACAGCCGGGATCATGATCGTGACTATGATGCCCAGCACGAAGGCGAGACTCTGAGAGATGCCAAATCCCCACGTGACGATCTTCGACTGCTTGACCAAGGATGGATTGGGGACGCGATCGGCCAAACGCCCCAACATCGTCAACATGGCGATATATCCGACCATGGAGATGGCCCCGAAAAGGAAGCCGACCCACTGCAGGGCCTGCATGGTTGCTGAGAGTGATGGCGGCGGCGTACCCGGCGTGATCATCATTTGTTGGGAAGTCATGATGCTGATGGGCATGGAAACAAGAATCGCCATGATGCACCACCGGGCCAACGTTCGAGCGTTGATCGAAGTTTCCGATTCGATCTGTCCCGGGTCGGGGGTGGTCATACGCCAAATGCCGAAAATAGCGATCAGCATCGGGAAGAGGAACACCAGGCTTCCGGCTTGGACAAACGCCATGTTGGGGGGCCCGCCGGTCTGCGCGGCGACGAGAAAAATATAGGCGATCATCCCGACGATGAACAGCACGACCAGGCCGATCATGGTGAAGATGCTGATGAGAATCACCTTGATGCCTTGGGCGACGGTGCGGACCCATGATGGATCGCAGAATCGCAGTTCATCACCCAGGACGGATCGGGCGATGGGCAAGGTGCATTCAGGGCAGACCGAGGCGGGCGACAAGCCTTTCAGGATGTAACTGCAACGCCGACAAGGCACGGTCTCGGAGAGATTGCCTTCATCATCGAGCGGGATTTCCTTGACGGGTGCGACATGCGCCACCGGCTGGACAGGCGGCGCTGCCGGAATGGCATCCGAGTTGGTCAGGTTGGGTTCGTTGGGCTCAGTCATGATATCGAGGACAGGGTACCTGAAATGCGTCCCATGAAGACGCGTCAAAGACAACATGAAACCATCACTTGTTTGAATTGAGTTCCATGATTCCGCCTTCTTGGATTATCAGGTCGATCAAGTAATTATTGGGATTGACTATTAGGGATTTGCATATGAGGAAGAGCAGGCGAGCGATCCGGCGCTCTGTTTGGCGATATCAATCGAATTCCAATCTATCCCGTCCAGTTCGCTTTTGCGAACTCGGCTTGTCTCGTGAATTCGCTCCGGAAACGAAACAGCAGCACAATCGCCCAGATGTTGAAGATGAGCGAGCCGCATACTGTCACCATGCTGCCAACGCTAAAGAAAATCACGATCCCAAATGGGATATTCGTGCCCCCGGTGCCGGTAATCCCTCCCATAATGGAAGGGAGCATCATCAGTACGACGAGTCCGAACACGAGACCGAGGAAGGAGACAATTCCATAACCCCACATGACGATGCGCGATTGCGTAGCGAGCGCGGGATGCGGAATCCGTCGTGCCAATCGAGTCAGATACAGGAGCGCCGCGACATAGCCCACCACGGTGACGCCTTGGGCAAAGAGGGTCAAGAACTGCAATGCCATTGCTTGTGTCGATATCGCGGCGGCGGGATTGCCCATCATGGCGGCGTTGTCGTTTCCCATCATTTTCATGGGGATGGCAACCACCGAAGCCATCATGCACCAACGAGTCAGGCGGCGGGCGGACAAGGTCGGCTCGGAATCGGTCTGCCCAGGATCTGGTGCCGTCAGTCGCCACGACCCGAAAATAATCAGTAGTGAAGGCAAGGCGAACACGAGCGAAAAACTCACGATGACATTCGGATTGATGACACCGTTGCTCATGGCGGTATAGACGCCGATTCCGACCCCAAAAAGTATGCCTCCCCCGAACGTGGTGAGAATCCCGATGAGTATGAACAACGTGCCCTTGGCCAGCGACGTGACCCAGTTCGGGTCGCAGAAATGCAATTCATCACCACGAATCGATTGGAAGACGGGGGTGGCGCATTCGGGGCAGTTTGCACCGGGTTGGAGCCCCTGGAGGTTGTAGCCGCATTGGCGGCACGCCACCGGCTCGGCGATGTTGCCCTCGTCATCACACGCGATGTCGAATCGAATGGGTTCAACCACCGGAGGCGGGATGATGATGGGAGGGGGGGTTGAGGAAGCGTCGGAAGGTGGGATTGGATCCGTCATTGATTTGCTCAACGGTACGTTTCATCAAGCGATGGGAACATAGACAGGTGTGGCCCAGCCTCCTTATTGTACTTCGGGGAGGCCATGTCCACATTCGGGGCATCGTTCGTGGTCCGCGCCGAGGATGTTGTAGCCACATTGGAGACACAACCCCATTCGGCGTCGTTTGGCCAGCCTGCGTGCTTTCCGACGACGGGGGAGGCATTCGTACAACACCACGCTCAGGCCTGCCCCGACCACGTACATCAACAATCGCGAAGTGGTCATCAAACCACGGGTCGATGCATCCACGAATATCAGCGCGCTGATGGCCAGGGCAATCACCAGGGAGTTCGGAATGCGAAAGCCGGTGAGCATGACAGATCCTAGGGCAGGATCCCGTCCTTCAGGAAATTCCTCGAATGTAGTAGAACATCGACGAATCAGGACCCATCCCGAAGTCCCGGCAAGAAAAACCATGGAATCATGCGTCATGACCTGATCCAATTGCCCCCGCCAGCCGTGTACACTTTCCCCATGACCTCGGTGTGGTGGACATTATTGGGCGTGGCGATGGGCGTGATCGGGATGTTGCCGATTGCCCGAGGATTGCTGCGCCGGGGGGAGAAGAGAGCGAGACTGGCCGAACGAAGGGCCCGGGATTCGGAAAGGCTCGCCGAGTTGGGATCGATGACGGGCGGGCTCGCTCATGAAATCAAGAATCCGCTTTCGACGATCGGCTTGAATGCGCAGCTGCTGGGCGAGTCGATCGGCGATTCCGATTTGCCCGACGATCAGCGGGATCGTCTGCTCCGTCGTCTGGAATCGTTGTCACGCGAGATCGAGCGCTTGAGCGGCATTCTCAACGACTTTCTTCAGTTTGCAGGACGTATGAAACTCGACCCTCAGGCACATGATCTTGCCCGGATCGTGGAAGAGGTTTGTGATTTTTTCCATCCCCAATGCACGCAATCCGGGATCACCATGCGAGTGCAGAATGAGGATTCCACCATCAGGGTGAATGTCGATGAGGGGATGATCAAGCAGGCGTTGCTGAATCTCATGATCAATGCCCAGCAAGCGATTGCTTCCCAGCCCAGGCATGAAGATTCGTCAGTGCCCTCGGGTGAGCTGATCATCCGGGTCGAGGCCGACGACGCTGAGGCAAGAGTGAGAGTCATCGATACCGGTCCCGGCATCGAATCGGAGAAGCTCGAGGCGATCTTTCACCCCTATGTGTCCCATAAATCCGGCGGCACCGGACTGGGCCTGCCCACCGCGAAGCGGATCCTGGAAGAGCACGGCGGAGGACTGAGCGTGACCTCTGAGCCAGGGCAGGGCAGTGAATTTGTCATTGCGATACCACGTGTGCCGTGTGGTTGATGTGGAGAAGGGCATTTCGGGGAATCCCAGACCAAGGCGCTACGGGCATGAGCCGATGCTGAGGGTATGCCAATCACTAAGTCCGTCCTCAATCAGGGTCACATGATTCAATCCATGTTCCTGGGCGTTTTTGTCGGCATGAACGCTGCCTTGCCCATGTACCTGTGGCAATCCAATGCCCAGGTCGCGGTGGCTTGTTTCATCATCGTGGGCTATACCGCCTGGCTGGTGGCGGCGACCTGGGCCGAGATCGCCGGCGATTTCACTTCCAGGCACAACCTGTATGCCCTGCCCATCAACCGGCCCATCAAGCGGTTCAAGCGACTCCTGTTGGATCCCGGATTCTGGTGGTCCCTGATGTTCGGCGGGGCCATCATCACGGGAGCCGTCTGGTACGCGGAGTTTCGGCAGACCCCGATTCTCGTGACGACCGGCGCGGTGTGGGGGCTCATTGCCTTCATGCTGAATTTCGGGCTCACCCTCGCCCATCCCACGACCCATTGTCGTCGATGCGGGTACCAACTCATCTCCCACATGGATCCGGAAAACCCTGAACAGATTCTACAATGTCCGGAATGCGGAACGGCGTGGATGAAGAACGAACTCTTGTTGAACCGGAACACCCCCGTCATGCAATCGCACCGGGCGGCTTGACGAGAAAATCGAATCACGATGGGGTGAAAGAAAACCAGACGGAGAAGTCTCCGTCTGGTTGTGGTCATGCAATGGGATCGGTATGTTGATCAGCCGTCGAACAGATTCTGGTTTTCCAACAATGACTGGGCGACATCCACAAGGGTCCGGCGGTTGTTTCGAGCCTGACGTTGGAGGACGCGCATCGCTTCGGGCTCGTCGATGCTCTTCTTTTCCACCAGGAGCCACTTGGCCTGTTCGATGATCTTGCGATTTTCGAGTCGTTCCTCGAGTGAGGAGATCTTCTGGTTCTTGGCGACGAAATCCAGATAGCGAGACCAGGCGACGGAGATGTTCACGCGCAGTTGGTCTTGGGTGACGGGTTTGAGCATGTAGCCGAACACGCCGGCCCGGGCTCCCGATTCGACATAGTCGCGATCTGAATAGGCGGAGAAGATGATGACGGGAATGGCCATCTGATTGAAGATGGCTTCCGCGGCTTCGAGTCCATCCTTGCGGGGCATTCGAATGTCAAGCAAGGCAAGATCGGGTTGCATGGTTCGACAGAGTTCGATCGCCTCTTCGCCATCCGCCGCGGGGCCGATCGGGATGAAGCCGAGTTCCTTGAGGTTGGCGGCAACCCCGCTGGCCACGAGATGCTCGTCGTCGGCCACAAGGATCTTGACCGGACTCTCGGGCATTTTGTCCGCGTTCATCTGGGATGCGATTTGGTTGGCCTTTTCGTTCATGGTTGCCACGGCTGACATGGACATCCTTTCGAGCGGAAGTAAGGACATTATAACTCTTTCGGAGAAAGAATAACGCCTTACGAAATCGATTTCATACTATCGCCTCGCAGGTCCCAATTAATCAAGAAAATCCCGGGCAGCCAGTCTTTCGGGCACGTAGACCTCGGTGACGTATGAAATATCCTTGGTGATCAAGGATTCGACTTCCATTTTGAAGCCGTTTGTAAGCATACGCTTAATTTCTTTTTGCCACAGTTTCTTCTCCTGGAACCAGGGATACGCGGCAATCTGCTTGGCCCGAGTGATATCCCGCTCGTTGAGATCAATCTTCACGTCGTCGCTCAGTTCGCATCGCTCGTAATCCGAGGCGCGAATGCCCATGAACTTGGCCTCGGGAATGGCCATTCGCTTGGATTCGAAAGCGAGGTTGATCGAGCCCTGCTTGATAACGCTGTAGATGTAATGCCCCCAGGGATCGCAATCGAGCAGACAATAGATTGGAAGGCCCAATTCCTTGTTGAGCCGATGCAGCAGCCGCCGCACGCCACGGGGAGGCTGACCGGAGCCCTCCGTCAGGATGCA